>NZ_JBEYJU010000144.1:0-15592 GCF_040703965.1 Streptomyces sp. NPDC006655
GCGTCAGGTGCGTGCTCTGGGGGTCCCCCCGGCCGGAGGCTGGGGGAGTGCCGGGCCCTGATCCACGTACTGGACGTACTTGGGTCAGGGCCCGGGTCGCAGACGGCCGTCACCATCACCGCCGCACCGGCCATGGGCCACCGGGAATGCCGGAGCCTGCTGCCGGGGGGGGCTGGTGTGTATCGCGCACTGCCGCGCAAGCCAGGGCCGAGCCGGAGTTCGGGACCGTGTACGTACGTTGCCCGTCCGCCGGTGCCCCTACAGCGCGTCCGCCAGGGGCCATCCTGTCGATGCCCATCAGGCAGGCAAAGGGGCCGGAGTAGGTGCATGGCGCCGGTGCGGAGGCCCGCACAAGACCCCCGACCGTGGTCCCGCGGGCCGCACTCGCGCGGCGATCCATCGGCTCTGTACGGATCTCGGCAAGCGGCGCGGGCTGTACCGTCGCGCTGGCCGTCAGTGTGCCGCCGGTACGGTGACGCCTCGCGCGCCGGTGCCAGGCAGGCGTTGCCCGGCACCGGCCTGCGCGCCGTGGCGGAGACCGAGTGGAGGGACCGCTATTTGCTCGGCCCTGTGATCAGTTCACGGTGAGGGCGGCGGAGTCGTTGCGGCTGTCCGGATCGAAGTCGGGCCGGTGGGAGTCGGCCGGGTCCGGTCCCCAGACCAGCTGGACGCTGCCTGCGGCATGGGCGACCACGTCATCGACCCGCAGGGTCACGGCGAAGTTGGTGATCTGTCCTTTGGGCACGATGTAGCTCGGCACGCTGCAGACGTAAGGTCCCTTGGCGGTGGCGGTCGGGTTGTCCTCCTGCCACGGGGCGCAGTTGGCCGAATGGCCGACGGCGGTGGTGTCGGGCGGGAGCGTCACCCAGGCCGTGGGCACTCCCTCACCTCCGCTGCGGTCGTACAGGGTCGCCGGACCGTTTGCGGCCAGGTGGAAGCCGAAGGTCGCGGTCGTGCCCGCACCGGCTTGAGCACTTGCGCCGGAGACCGCGAAGTCGGCGGTGTTGCGGGCCTTGAGGGACGCGATCCCGTAGTCGGTGACGGTGCCGGTCTGCGGCAGGGAGACGGATCCCGCCGGGGCCGAAGAGTGCCGGCCTGCCTTGATCACCTTCAGTTTGAGCGCGGGGGCAGACTTTTTGCCCCACGTCCAGGTGATGCCCTGGCCGTCCGGCCAACCGGGCTGGCCGAGAGGCGCGGTGAGGACGTCGAGGTAGGTGAACAGGGCGGTGGAGTTCACGTGCAGGCGCACCGGCGCGGAAAGGGCAGCCGTCTCTGCGATGTTGATGACACCCTTGGGGTAGCACTTGGCGAAGTGGGCGGCTCCGTTGAACCCGTACTGGCAGTTGGAGTAGTGGTCGGCGAAGTCCAGGCCGGGTGAGGCGGCCAGGACGGTCTGCACGCCGCGAGCGGGACGGTTGCCGGCGTTGGTGAACCGGACCGGTTCCGTGACGTTGCTGCCGACCTTCAGGTTGGTGTGATCGGCGAGGCGGTTCAGGCCGAAGGACGGCCCTCCCACGGTGACCGATCCCGTGCCGCCCACGATCTGCGCATGTGCGGACCGGCCGGTGATCTTGTACGTTCCCGTGGCGCCCAGCCGGCTGCCTCTGAGTGCGGTCAGGGTCAGATGAGTCATGGACCCGAGGCCGGCCTTCGGATTGGCGCCCGACTCGAACGACTCCGAGCACGTGGCAACCAGGCCATGGGCGGTGCAGTTGCTCGAAAACGTTACCTTGGCGATCTTCGACAGACCCCGGGCGTCCACGGTCAGAGTGACATCGTCGGCCGTGAGGTTCTTTGTCTTCGTGTGGAAGTCGAAGTACACGCCTGTCGTGGCAGGAGCGGCCGGCAGGGCCGCCGGAGTCGGCGCGTCCAGGGTGATCACCGGCTGGCCGGAGACAGCACCGGCCGGACCTGCGACCAGCAACGATGCGGCCAGACTCGCAGCCGAGACGAACACGGCGGCTAAGCCGGTGAAGGAATTACGTCTCATCAACGTCCTTATGTTTGAGGGGCTTTGGGTAGATTCGCTGAGCGGACCGGGCGGGACTTCAGCCCCGGCCGCACCACGCCGACCAGCGGGCGGCGGGCACTGGTCCGCCTCCTTCGTACTGCTGAGGTTCCGTGCCGGCACGCCGGTCGCGTCCCCAGTGGTGACGAACAGCACGACCTTAGATCACTGGTATGACAAACGCCTGCGGCATTTCCCTTGAGAACCGGCCCGGGGCTGTCGACGGTCACGTAATTCGGCTCCGGCGACGATCACGTGATGTTCTCTGGCAGACGCGCCGCGGCGCACTTGTGGCGGAGTACAGGTCACGCCAGTGTGACGTGCATGTCGCCCTCGGCCAGGACGTTGAGGACCTCGGCGAACAGGTCGTAGGGCTGGCCGTCCGGTGTCAAGGTCTTGGACAAGTGTTCGCGTGCGGTGACGGCGTCCCGCCAGAGCAGGGTTGCGGGGGCGGTGTAGCCGAAGGTGCCGCCCAGGCAGTCGTCGAGGGCATCCAGGCAGCCGCCAAAGTAGCCGCCCGGTCCGTTCACCGCCTCGCCGAGCGCCAGGTATAGCCCCGGTTCGTCGGTGATGTACCGTCCGTCGAGTTCGTAGGCGTGACGTGCCGGCCGGTCACGGTGGGCGCGCCGGCAGGCACGCTCCCGGACGAGATCGAGCCAGGCCCCGCGGCGCCGGGTATCGAGGCAGGCCCAGGCGCCCAGGGTGTTCGGTGGCCCGGCGAGCCAGCGTTCCCAGATGGGCCGGGCGTATTCGGGGACGGGCGTGAAGAGATTTCCTTCGAGCTCCAGGTCGATCAGGTCCGTCCCGTGGGAGGACGGTTGCCAGGCGGTGACTTTGGTCCACAGCAGTCGTTCCGTGAGGGGTTCGCCCTGGTCGTCCCGTATCTCGAGGGCGGCCTCCTCTAGATCCAGCGCTCGCCGGGTGCCCTTCAGCAGTGCCGCCCTGAGCTGATCACTCGGTGCGAGTCCCCGCAGGACGAGCGGGGGAGCCACCTGCTCGGGTGGCAGGACGCGGGCGAATTCCCGGCCCGAGCCCAGCCACTGGTGGCCGTCGTGCACTCGGACGGAGCCTCTGTGGCCCTCGGGCGGCCCTTCGTAGTCGTCCAGACCGGTGAGCAGCAGACTGTCTGTTCCAGGGAACTGCCCTGAGCACTCCGCATCTTCCAGCAGCCAAGGTTCGAGTCCCTCGTCGTCCGGCACCAGCCACACCCGGCTGCCTACCCAGCCCCGCACCTCGCCGTCTACCGGCACCCAGTCGAGCAGTTCGTACGCCCCGCGTCGGGGCTCCCCGAACAGCCCTTCCACCTCGACGCAGACGCCCCAAGCATGGCCACTCTCCGCCTCAGTCAGCGTGTACCGCGCGGGTCCGCGGTGGTTCTCGTCCTCATGCACGGAGGGAATCATGCCCGGACCAGGCTTTTGCAGCGAACCTCATTTAGCGTGGCCGGTCACGGTCTTTCAAGGCGGAACACTTGAGTTGGCTACAGGTGATCAAGTTCTGTCGGCTCTGGCAGTTCACTTGACGTTCTTTGACCGGCACGCGCCACCGCGCACGGGCCCCTGTGTGATCGGGGAGCATGATCGATGTGCTCATCGCAGAGTGTTGAGGAACTGTTTCCGCACCTGAACGCCGTTGCCGTGGATCGGGTTGAGTCCAATGCGGTGTCGGTGACGTTGTCCGTACGGTCCTTCGCGTCGGCCGCAGCGTGTTCCGGCTGTGGCGCCCGGTCCGCGCGCGTTCACGGCCGCTACCGCCGTTCGTTGGCGGACTCGCCAGTCGCCGGGCGCGGGGTGAAGGTCGTGGTGACGGTGCGCCGTTTCAAATGCGTCAACGACGCCTGCTGCCAGACGACGTTCAGCGAACAGGTCCCGGGCCTCCTCGCCGTTCGCCAGGCGGACGCCGACGCTGACCAATGCGTTGGTGTCGATCGCGCTGGCGCTCGCCGGCCGGGCCGGATCCCGGCTCGCCACCCGGTTGGGGATGCCGTGCGGCCGTGACCTTCTCATCAAGCTGATCCGCGCGCAGCCCGCGCCCAAGGTCCCGAAGATGACCGTGCTCGGCGTCGACGACTTCGCGATCCGGCGCCGTCACTCCTACAACACCCTCCTGATCGACATGGAAACGCACCGGCCAATCGACGTGCTGCCGGATTGCGAAGCCCAGACGCTGGCCGATTGACTGGCCGCGCATCCGGGCGTCGAGATCGTGTGCCGGGACCGGGGCGGCGCCTACGCTGAGGGCGCCCGGGCCGGCGCAACCGACGCTGCGCAAGTCGCAGATCGCTTCCATTTGTGGAAGAACCTGTGTGAGACGGCGCAGAAGACGGTCGTGGCACACCACGGCTGCCTGCGTCAGGCAGCCCGCGCCGAGGCCGAAATCCAGCCAGCGGAACACGCGCCCGCGCCGGAATTCCCCGGCCCGCCGAGCCGGAACTACCCGCTGGCCGACCGGACTCGACAACGCTACGCCGACGTACAGGAATGCCTGGCCCGCGGCTTGTCCAGGGCGGCAGTCGGCCGCGAGTTGAACCTCGACATCCAGACCGTGCGCCGCTTCGCCGACGCCGCCGCCGCCGCCGAGGAGCTGTTGGCCAAAACCGCGCACCGGTCGAGTCGACTGGACCCTTGGCGCGACGTGGTCGACCAGTACTGGAACGCGGGAGTGACCAATGCTCAGGACATCACCGCTGAACTGCGCGTCCTGGGCTTCCCCGGCAGCGTCCAGATCGTCCACCGCTACCTGAGGCCACTGCGTCCGCACGGCGACGGACGCAAACGCGGCCCCGGAAAGTCGGCGCCGACCACACCGGCGATCCCCAAACCGCGCCAGGTCAGCCGCTGGATGCTCACCCATCCCGACCACCTCGACCAGGGCGATGCGCTCGGGCTGAAAACCGCATTGTCCAGCTGCGAGCATCTCGAACGCCTGCACACCTACATCCGCACGTTCGCCACCATCATGAAACAGCGACGTGGCGCCGACCTTCCCGCCTGGCTGGACACCGTGGACGCCGACGACTCCCGGCACTACACACGCTTGCCATCGGCTTGCGCCGCGACCTGGACGCCGTCATCAACGGGCTGACCTTGCAACATGACTCAGATGCTGTCGAGGGCGCTGTGACGCGTATCAAGGCCCCCAAACGCCAGCGCTACGGGCGAGCCAACTTCGACAATCCTCAGACTTCGGATACTGCTGACGCCTTGACCACGCCACGTGATCGTCGCCAGAGCCCGTAATTCCCCAGGGTTCATGGTCACGTAATTCCCCAGGTGATGGTTGTGGCGGCGTTCGAACACCGGGAGTCACGTGATCAGCTGACTAGTAGTCTGCGGCCATGTCTGATCCCGTCCCCTTCGCCATGCCCACCCGTTTCGACGGAGGCCGAGATCGTGTCGCGGTTGTCGTTCCAGGTGTCGGTTACTCACCTGCCCGGCCGCTGCTTCACTTCGCCCGGAGCGTCCTGCTCCAGCACGGCTGGACGGTCCAAGAGCTGTGGTGGCAGATCCCCAATGGGTTCGCGCAGTTCACGGTGGACGATCGGATCGCATGGGTGGAGCGGCAGGTCGCCGAGGCCATCGAAGCCGAGGCAGGGGCTTGCCGGCTCGTCGTCGGCAAGTCCCTGGGCTCCCTGGCCTGCGGCATCGCAGCTGACAGGAACATCCCGGCAGCCTGGCTCACCCCGGTCCTGACCCTCGACCACGTTGCCGCGGCTCTCCGGCGAGCCATGGCGCCGACCCTCCTCATCGGCGGAAGCGCCGACAAGGTCTGGGATGCACGCATTGCTGCGTCCCTGCGACACGATGTCCTGGAAGTGCCCTCGGCGGACCATGGCCTGGAGCTTGCGGACGACGCCGCAGGATCGGTTGACGTCCTGAGGCAAGTCGTCTCTCGGCTGGACCACTTCGTAGGCTCGCTCGGCCGCTGAGGGCATCTAAGAAGATCGGCTCGGGCGGGTTTCAATTACTGACCTTTGCGGCGTGGTGTCGTCGCGGGCTGACGATGTGTGATCGTCGCGGTATGCCTGTTGTGTGAGGTATCCGCAGGGTGGTGGGCTGACGCCTGAACGGCAGTTGTTTCGCGAGCGGATCCGGCTGGAGGCCGCGGAGCGATTCGCTGGGGGTGCCTCCAACACGGAGGTCGCCAAGGACTTACGGGTGAGTGTGCACTCGGTGCAGCGCTGGCGCCGAGCCTGGCGCGACGCCGGCATCGAGGGGCTGCGGTCTGCCGGTCCCGTCTCACGGCCCAAGCTGAGTGAGGCCCTGTTCACCGTGCTCGAGCAGGAGCTGGCGAAAGGGCCGGTCGCGCATGGCTGGCCGGACCAGACGTGGACGCTGACGCGGATCAAGACGCTGATCGGGCGCCGGTTCCACAAGAGCATGACGCCGTCGGCGATCGCGCGGATGCTGCACCGGCACGGCTTCAGCCACCAGGTCCCCGTCCGCCGGGCCATCGAGCGCGACGAGCAGGCCGTGGCGGGCTGGGTGAAGGAGACCTGGCCGCAGGTGGAAGGTCCATGGCGGCGCTCGACGCCTGGCTGTGCTTCGAAGACGAGGCCGGCTTCTCGATGACGCCGCCCACCACACGGACCTGGGCCCGGCGCGGACGCACACCCGTCATCCGGGTGAGGGGACGCTCCCAGCGCCGCTTCTCCATCGCCGCTCTGGCCTGCTACAAGCATGGTGAGCGCTCACGGCTGATCTACCGGCCCAAGCGGCATCTCGATCACAAGCGTGGCGGCAGACGCAGTTTCACCTGGACCGACTACCGCGACCTGCTCATCGCCGCGCACCAGCAGCTCGGCGCACCCCCTTGTGCTCGTGTGGGACAACCTCAATGTCCACAAGGACCGCCGACTGCGGGAGTTCATCGACACCCACGACTGGATCACCTGCTACTTCCTGCCTGCCTATGCACCGGACCTCAACCCGGTCGAGGGCATCTGGTCCCTGCTGCGGCGCAGCAGCCAGGCCAACACCGCCTTCACCGACCCCGACCACCTCATCAGCACGCTCCGACACGGCCTCCGCCAGATCCAGTACCGCAGCAACCTCATTAACGGATGCCTCGCCGAAACCGGCCTCACCTTGACGACATCACAGCGACAACGTCAGTAGCTGCTGGCGGAGGTGTCCGGCTTGCCAGGGTGAAGGCGACCGATTCGCAAGGAATCGCTAACTGTCGCTCAGACCACTCGAAACAGGGAAGATCATGCAATTCCGAGCGTAGTCAGCGGCGTCATCCGCGATCGGCGTCCCGGTGGGGAATCGTGACCATGGGGTGGGGAATTGGCTGACACTGATCATGCAGATCGTGGGGAATTATCTGACCGCCGACAGCGGCGCCCGTGCGAGCTCGTCCTTGACGTCATCAGAGCAACGTGCCGCCCGCCTAAAGACCGGGTCCGCAGGGATCATGCCCGGGAAGCCGGGCGCCTCCGCGGCATACGACTGTTCATGAAGTGGATCTCCAACAAGAAGTCGGCGGGCTGAGGCGGGCGCCCTCCGGGCGACGGCCGGCGGGCGCGGGTCTTCTCAGGCGGCGGCCGGGGTGCCCTGGTGGTAGTAGAGCCGCCAGCCCGTCGCGGTGAGCCGCCACACGGAGCTGCGCCAGACGCGCCGCCCCTGGTTGTCGCCGAAGTACCTCAGCAGCACGACGCCCGGGGCCAGGACCGTGCCCGACATGTCGCTGACCTCGACCGGCGCTTCGGGGGACACCGATCCGCCGCTGGTCACGGTCAGGATGGAGGTCGCGTCCCAGCGCCGGCCGGACGCCCCCACCTCGGTGAACTCCGGGTCGAGCAGCTCCAGGACGAGGGCCGGCTCGGCCCGCACCGCCGGGTCGAGCAGTCGTAGCTCCCCGTCGATCGCCGCCCGCACCGCCCGCTCGTCCTCGTCCACGTCTTCGTCCGTCATACCCGGAGCCTAGGCGGTCGCGCCGCCCGGGCCGAGCGGGTTTCCCGCGGGCTCAGCCCACCTTGAGCAGGAGCTCGGTCAGTTCGGCCGGCATGGTGATCATGCAGTCGTGGCCGGTGGGGAGTTCCCACACCGGCCGGCCCGCCGGGACCGGACGCCGGACGATGCCCGGCGGTACGGCGCCGACACAGTGGATGTGGGTGCGGGGGACCCGGTGCCCGGTCGGGTTGTCCAGCCGTACCGGCTGCTGGAAGCACCGCACCGGCATGTCGGACAGCATCGAACGCAGCCAGGCCAGGTCCGCCGCCTCGGTGACCCCGAACAGTCCGTAGGGCGGCGGCAGTTCGGGCAGCGGCGGGACGCGCCAGCCGCTGTCGGACGCCAGCGCTCGGTCGATCAGGTCCTGGGTCGCCGGCTGGACGTCGGCAGCGGTCTCACCGTGCTCCGGGACCATCGCGTCGAGATGGACGACGTGCCCGATCCGCTCGGGGATCCGGTCGACGACGGACGAGACGACCAGCCCCCCGTAGCTGTGCCCCACCAGTACGACATCGGTGAGCCCCTCGTCCTCGATCAGCCCGACGACGTCGTCGACGTGGGTGTCCAGGCCGACCTCGGGACCCAGCAGCCCCGCCCTGTCCCCGAGGCCGGTCAGCGAGGGGGCGAGCACCCGGTGTCCGGCCGTGGTCAGCAACGGCACCACCCTCTCCCAGCACTCCCCGCCGTGCCAGGCACCGTGCACCAGCAGATACGTCGACATGTCGTCCTCCTCGGACCGCTCTCTCGGCTGTCACCGAGCACGCTTCCGGCACGGCGCCGGCCGAGGCAGCACCCCGGCGATCCTGGGGGTGACAGGACCAGGCACGGGTGCGGCGGGCCGCCTTACGGTGGGGGGATGACCGACGAACCGAACCTGCTGGGCGCGTACGTGCGGGCCCGCCGCGAGCTGGTCACGCCCGAGCAGGTCGGCATCCCCGTGCTCGGCGTACGTCGGGTGCCCGGACTGCGCCGCGAGGAGGTCGCGATGCTGGCCGGCATCAGCGCCGACTACTACCTGCGCCTGGAGCAGGGCCGCGACCGCAATCCCTCCGCGCAGGTCCTGGAGTCCATCGCCCGGGTGCTGAGGCTCGACGAGGAGGCCACGGCGTATCTGCTCGGTCTCGGTTCCGCGGCGCCCCGCCGACGCCGGCGCCGTGCCCGGAAGGAGGCCGTGCCGCCCGGCATCGTGCAGCTCGTCGCCGCCCTCCCGCTCCCCGCGTACGTGGAGGGCCGCCGCTTCGACGTGCTGGCCGTCAACGCACTCGCGACCGCGCTGTCCCCCCGCCTCACGGTCGGCGCCAACCGGCTCCGGGACACCTTCCTCGACCCCGCCGAGCAGGCCCTGCACCCGGACTGGGAGAACGCCGGGGCCGGCATGGTCGCCGGATTCCGCCGGTCCGTCGGCACCGACGTCGACGACCCCGGCGTGATCGACCTCGTCGGCGAACTGTCCCTCGCGAGCCCGCGGTTCAGCCGGCTCTGGGCCCGTCACGACGTGGCCGGCTGCGAGGGCACGGCCAAGCACCTCGACCACCCTCAGGTCGGGCGCCTCCGGCTGAACCGGGAACGGCTGGGCATCGCGGGCACGGCGGGCCAGACACTCGTCGTCCACCACCCGGAACCGGGCAGCGACAGCGCGGAGAAACTCGCGCTCCTCGCCGCCACGCTGCACACGATGTGACACGGGGACCGAGAACGCCACCCCGTCCCCCGACACGACACGACACCGGAGCACGGACGCCACCCCACCCCCGGCGCGACACCGGTACGCGGAAGCCGGCCCGTCTCACGGCCCGGCGCCCGGAGCGCGGACGACAGCGCGCCACCCGTGGCACGACGCCCGGGAGCGTGGACGCCGTCCCGACGCAGCGCGGTGCGGGCTCGGGGTCGCCACCGCGCTCACGACGCACGGCACGACACCGAAAGCGCCACCCCGCTCACGATGTGGCGGCTCATCTCGGCCAACCCTCGGCTCCCGCCCCTTCCCTGCGGTCCGGTGCCGGCGCACCGGCTCCGGCGAGGGCGAAGGGCCGTCGCCGGGATCACGGCCGGTCCGGGGCGCGCCCACCCGCCCGGCGCGTGCCGAGGCCCGGCCGTCGGTGCGCCGCGCCGCCCGTGACCAACCCCATACGGTCTCCGTAGCGGACCGGTAGCGCACGGTCAGCTCCTGCCCCTACGCTGTTGCTCATGTCCCCCGATTCCCGAACCCCTGGTTCCGTGCGGTCTGCTGCCGAGGTCAACGAGCACATCCGGGCGCTGTGGCTGCGTGCGCGTGGATCGCTGTCGGCGCAGGAGCGGTCGGAGTACGAGCTGTTGGTGGTCGAGTGGGCCGAGGCGATCCGCGGGCAGATCATCGAGGCGGCCTGAGGGCCGGCGCTCACCGCCCGCCGGCCACCCGCAGGATCGTGCCGGTTGTGTAGGAGGCCTCCGGCGACAGCAGCCAGGCGATGGCGGCGGCGATCTCCTCCGGCAGGCCCGCCCGTCCCAACGGCACGGCGGCCCCGATCCGCCGGGCCCGGTCGGGGTCGCCCATCGCCGCGTGCATCTCGGTGTCGACGGCGCCGGGCGCGACCGCGTTGACCCGTACCCCGTCCGGGCCGAGCTCCTTGGCGAGGCCCACCGTCAGGGCGTCGACGGCCGCCTTCGTCGCCGCGTAGTGGACGAACTCGCCGGGGCTGCCGAGGGTGGCGGCCCCGGAGGACACGTTCACGATCGCCCCGCCGCCCCGCCGGGCCATCTGCCGGGCCGCCCGCCGCGCACACAGCAGCGTCCCCAGCAGGTTGACCTCGACGACCCTGCGCAGATCGGCGGTTTCGGCATCCGCCAGCCGCCCCAGCGGCCCCGTCACACCGGCGTTGTTGACCAGCCCGGTGACGATCCCCAGCTCCCGCTCCGCGGTGTCGAACAGCCGCTCCACATCCGCCTCCACCGCCGTGTCCACCTGTACGACGGCGCAGCGCGCCCCGGCCTTCGCCACCCCCTCGGCGACCGTCGCGGCGGCGTCCGCGTCCCGGACGTAGCCGATCACGACATCGTGACCGTCCGCCGCGAGCCGCAGACAGGTCGCGGCCCCGATACCGCGGCTGCCACCGGTGACCACCGTGACGGGACGTGCCATACGAGCCTCCTCAGAACGATCAGGCGGCGATCCTACGACCCGCGCTCGCACCGGTCCGAACGGCAGCGAATATCGCTCCCACCCCTTGGCTGGGTGCGCTCCGTGCCCAAAACTGAGCCGATGACGCAGCGCGTGGAACTCGCGACCGTGATGGACCGGCTGGCCGTGGACGAGGTGGTCACCGCGTACGCGGTCGCCGTCGACGACGGCGACTGGGCTGCGTACCGGGCCCTGTTCACCGCGGACGGGCGGGCCGACTACCGCTCCGCCGGGGGGATCGAGGGCGGCGCGGGTCAGGTCGCCGGGTGGCTCTCGGAGAACCTGGCCCTCTTCTCGATGCGGCAGCATCTGATCGTCAACCGCCGGGTGCGCTTCGGGACGCTGGAGCACGACACCGGTGACACCGCCCACGTCCAGGCCGACTACGTGAACCCGATGCGGTTCGCCGGGGGTGACGGCGGCGAAGGGGCGGCCACCGCCCCGGACTTCGTGTGCGGCGGCCGCTATTCCTTCGCGTTCCTGCGCACCGGCGAGGGCTGGCGGCTGCGGACGGTGGTCGTCGAGGAGCGGTGGCGCGCGCTGCCCGGCCCGCGCCCGGCGGCCGTGCCCGGCTGAGCCCGCGGCCATGCCCCCTGTCGAAGCTCCCGGCCGGTCCCGCACACTGGAAGGACCCGCAGGCAGGAGGCGACGCATGAGGACCGTAGAACGCTGGCTCACCTCCCCGTGGCGGCGTTCCTGTGTCGGGGCGTTCGCGGGCGCGCTGCCCGTGCTGGCCTTTCCGGCACCGTCCTTGTGGTGGTTCGCCTATGTCGCGCTGGTCCCGTGGCTGCTGCTGGCCCGCTCGGCGCCGACCGGGCGGCGCGCGGCGTACGACGGCTGGTGCGGGGGCTTCGGGTTCATGGTGGCCGTGCACCACTGGCTGCTGCCGAGTCTGCACGTCTTCATCTTCCTGATCGCCGGGCTGCTGAGCGTGTTCTGGGCGCCCTGGGGCTGGCTGACGCGCCGGCTGCTGGGCGGGGTGCCGTCGCCGGGGCGGGCGGCCGCCGCGGTGCTGGTGCTGCCGTCGGGCTGGCTGATGGTGGAGCTGGTGCGGTCCTGGCAGGGGCTGGGCGGGCCGTGGGGCATGCTCGGCGCGACCCAGTGGCAGGTGTCCCCGGCGCTCCGGCTGGCCTCCGTGGGCGGGGTGTGGCTGCTGAGCTTCCTGGTGGTGGCCGTGAACGTGGCCGTCGCCGTGCTCGTCTCGGTGCGCGAGGCGCGGGTGCCGGCGGTCGCCTCGCTGGTGGCCACGGCGGCCGCGACCTCCGCCGCCTGGGTGTGGTCACCGCGCCCGGAGGTCGACGGGCACGTGCGGATCGCCGTCGTACAGCCCGGCATCGTCGACGGCTCCGACAGTGGCGACCGGCGCTTCGACCGCGAGGAGCAGTTGACGCGGCAGTTGGCGGGGCAGCACCCCGATCTGATCGTGTGGGGCGAGAGCAGCGTCGGCTTCGACCTGGGCGACCGGCCCGACCTCGCGCGCCGGATCGCCGCCCTGTCCCGGGTGACCGGTGCGGACATCCTGGTGAACGTCGACGCCCGGCGCTCGGACCGGCCCGGCATCTACAAGAGCTCCCTCCTGGTGGGCGCCGACGGGCCGACCGGCGAGCGGTACGACAAGATGCGGCTGGTGCCCTTCGGCGAGTACATACCGGCCCGCTCGCTGCTCGGCTGGGCCACCTCGGTGGGCAAGGCGGCCGGTGAGGACCGGCGGCGCGGTACCGAGCAGGTGGTGATGAACGTCGGCCACGGGCT
Source organism: Streptomyces sp. NPDC006655 (assembly GCF_040703965.1). NCBI lineage: Bacteria > Bacillati > Actinomycetota > Actinomycetes > Kitasatosporales > Streptomycetaceae > Streptomyces > Streptomyces sp. NPDC006655. The sequence goes on from NZ_JBEYJU010000144.1 coordinate 12,872, forward strand.
GCGCGTCGGCCCGATGGTCTGCTTCGAGACGGCGTTCCCCGACATGAGCCGGCATCTCGCACAGGACGGGGCCGAGGTGCTGATAGGCCAGTCCTCGACCTCCTCGTTCCAGCACAGCTGGGCCCCCGAGCAGCACGCCTCACTGGGCGCCCTGCGAGCCGCCGAGACCGGCCGGACGATGGTCCACGCCACGCTGACCGGGGTGTCCGCCGTGTACGGCCCGGACGGGGCGCGCCTGGGCCCGTGGCTGGGCACGGACGCGAGCGAGGCCCGGGTCTACGAGGTGCCGGTCGCGCACGGTGTCACCCCGTTCGTGCGCTTCGGCGACTGGGCGGTGGACGGTGCGCTGCTGGTGCTCGCCGTGTTCTGCCTGAGCGAGGGGGTGTGGGCGGTCAGGCTGCGCCGGGGCGCCGCCGAACCTCTCGTACCACCCGCTCGCACAGTTCGTGAGTCGCAAGTGCGTCCCGGGCGCTGAGCACCTTCCCGGCCCGGACCGCGTCGAGGAAGGCGAACACGGCCTGTTCGATGCCGCGCTGCCGGGCGACCGGGACCCAGTCGCCGCGCCGCCGGACCGAGGGCTGCCCCTTGTGGTCGATCACCTCGGCGAGGTTGAGGACCTGGCGTTTGGTGTCCTGCCCGGAGACCTCGAGGATCTCCTCCGCCGAGCCGCTGAGCCGGTTCATCACGCCGAGGGCGGTGAAGCCGTCCCCGGACAGCTGGAGGACCACGTGGTGGAGCAGTCCGTCGACGACCCGGGCGCGGACGGTGACGTCGTCGACCGGGCCGGGGGCGAGGAAGCGCAGGGTGTCGACGACGTGGATGAAGTCGTCGAGGATCATCGTGCGGGGTTCCTCGGGCAGCCCGACCCGGTTCTTCTGCATCAGGATCAGCTCGCGCGGATGGTCGGCGCACTGCACGTAGCCGGGGGCGTGGCGCCGGTTGAAGCCGACGGACAGCGACACGTCCCGCGCCTCGGCGAGCGCCACCAGCCGCTCGGAGTCGGCGAGATGGTAGGCCAGCGGCTTGTCGACGTACGTCGGTACGCCCGCCTCCAGGAGCCGGGTGACGATCTCGGGGTGGGCGCCCGTCGGCGCGTGCACGAAGGCGGCGTCCAGGTCCTGGGCGAGGAGGTCGTCGAGGGTGGCGTGCCGCCGTCCGGCCGGCAGGTGGAGGGTGTCGGCGACCCGGTCGAGGGTGGCGGGGGTACGGGTCTGGAGGTGCAGTTCGAGCCCCGGGTGCGTGCCCAGCACCGGCAGGTACGCCTTCTGCGCGATGTCACCGAGTCCGATGCAGCCGACCTTCACTGACGCTCCTCCGGCGTTTGCCTGCGCAGGTCCCCGCGCAGGTCCCCGCGCAGGTCTGTGGGGAAGCATACGGGCCGATAATCCGTGGTGGGATCGAGCGGGTTCGGCGAGGATGCCGGGATGACGACCGAACGCCGTTTGCCCGAGACCGACGCCGACGAACGCACCATGTTGGAGGGCTGGCTGGAGTTCCACCGGAAAACCCTCGCGGTGAAGTGCGAGGGCCTGACCGACGCCCAGCTCAGGACCGCCTCCGTGGAGCCGTCCCCGTTGTCCCTGATGGGGCTGGTACGGCACATGGCGGACGTGGAGCGGTCGTGGTACCGCAGGGTGCTCGCGGGGGCGGAGGCTGCGCCGTTGTACTGGAGCGACGAGGATCCCGACGGGGAGTTCCACCTCACCGAAGGGGACACCTGGCAGGAGGCGTACGCGGCCTGGCAGGCCGAGATCGAGGCCGCCAGGGCCGTCGCGGCCGACTTCGGCCTCGACGATCTCTCCAAGGGCCGCCACCGCCGTACCGGCAAGTACATCAGCCTGCGCTGGATCCACACCCACATGATCGAGGAGTACGCCCGGCACAACGGTCACGCCGACCTGATCCGGGAGCGGATCGACGGCGCGACCGGCGACTGACGTCAGCCTCGCGGCCGCCCGCCCCCCGTACGGGGCACGAGATCACCCGTGCGGGGCACCGAACTCCCGTCGGCGGTGTCAACTCCTGCTCCGAGCCAGCAGAGTTGCCCGCGTGCATCGAACGACGACGACCGCAGCGCTCCTGGTCACCGTGACCGTCTCGGCCCTGTCCGGCTGTGTGACGGTGCAGCGTCCGGCCGTGCCCGGCCCGCCGCCGGGTACGGCGCCCTCGCTGCCGTCGGTGCCCCGCCCGGACGGCAGCACCGAACCGAAGGTGGTGCAGGCCCCGGCCAAGGAGGCCCTGGAGATGGTCGGCCCGCGCCGGACCCGTGACCGTCCCCCGTCCGCGGCCCCGCACGACGCCCCGCCGCCTCCTGCCCCGCCCCACCACCGCACGCCGCTCCCCCACGCGGCCGCCGGGCACCCTCGCTCCCCCTCACCGCCGCATCCGCACCGGACGCGGAGTCCGCACGTCGACATCCCGGACGTCACCCGTTCCGCGCCGAAGGCCCCGGACGTGTGCGCCCTCGGCAGGCAGTACGGCGGCTGGCGCGCGGACAGCCCGCAGGCCACGATCTGCGAACAGACGTACGGGCACTGAGGCCCACCCCCGGCCGGCCCCCACGGCCGCCGGCCGCCGGTGCCTGTCCTGGCACTAGGCCCTTCTGATGGATCTCCGCGGCGTCGCGACGCCCGGCACGCACGCTCGACGCACGGGGTGGCGGGCCAGGTGGCTCCGCCACCTGACCCGACACGCATCCGCGGCCGCCCCGGCGCACTTTCC
>NZ_JBEYJU010000145.1:0-14800 GCF_040703965.1 Streptomyces sp. NPDC006655
CCCCCGGCCGGAGGCTGGGGGAGCGTGCATGGCGTCGCGTGGCAGGCGGGAATTGTCAGACAGGCCCTAGAAGGCTGATGAAGATCTTGGGGTTCTGGCCCTGCCGCGTGAGCGGCAGGGCCAGACTCGTGTTGTGGCGATGGGTGAGTGGGTCGGCGAGATGGTCGGGCCGGACGTGTGGGAGACGTGCCGGGATCTGATCCCGGCCGGGAGTGTGTTCGCGTTCCTGGCCGAGCACCGCGGCGAGCTGTTCCGGGCTGAGATGTTCGCGGACATGTATCCGTCGGCGAACGGACGGCCGAGCATGCCGCCGCAGATCCTGGCCGCCGCGATCACCTTGCAGGCCCTGCACGGGCTGTCGGACTTCGAGACGGTCCAGGAACTGCGCTGCGACCTGCGGTGGAAGGCCGCATGCGGGCTCGGCCTCAACGACATGGCCTTCGACCCGTCGCTGCTGGCCTACTTCCGCCGCCGGCTGGCCCGTTCCGCCCGCCCGAACCGCATCTTCGACGCCGTGCGCGAGGTCGTGAAGGCCACCGGCGTACTCAAGGGCAAGCACCGCCGGGCTTTGGACTCCACCGTGCTGGACGACGCGGTCGCCACCCAGGACACCGTCACCCAGATCATCGCCGCCGTCCGGGCGGTGATCCGCGAGGTCCCCGGCGCCGACGCGGTCGCCGCTGCCCAGTGCAGCGCGCACGACTACACCGACCCGGGCAAGCCCCGCATCGCCTGGAACGACGAGCAGGCCCGCGCCGGACTGGTCGACGCGCTGGTCACAGACGCCCTGCGGCTTCTGGGCCACCTGCCCGAACAGCAACTCGGTGAGAAAGCCGCGAACGCGGTGGGCATCCTGGCCCTGGTCGCCGGGCAGGACGTCGAGCCCGCCGAGGACTCCGACGGCCGTGACGGACGCTGGCGCATCACCCGGGGGACCGCCCCGAACCGGATGGTCTCCACCGTCGATCCCGAAGCACGCCACGTCCACAAGACCCGCAGCCACCAGCAGGACGGCTTCAAGGCGCACCTGGCCGTCGAGCCCGAGACCGGCTTATACACCGCCGTTGCTCTGCGGCCCGGCGCCGGGCCCGAGCACCACGAGGCCGCCGTGGGTCTTGAGCTGCTCGCCGACGAGGACAACCAGCTGGACGTCTTCGGTGACACCGCCTACTCCGCCGGCGATGTCCGCCAGGCCCTCCACGAGGCCGGGCACCGGCTGTTCATCAAGGCCGCCCCGCTGCGGCCTGCGGTCCCCGGCGGCTTCACCCTCGACGATTTCGCCATCGACACCACAGCGGCCGTCGTGACCTGCCCGGCCGGACACACCGTGGCCCTGTCCGACCCCGGCGGGCAATACCACCAGCGCAAAGCCGTTTTCGGGAGCTTGTGCACCGGATGCCGCCTGCGTGAGCGGTGCACCAAAGCCAGGGCCGGACGCGTCCTGACCATCCGCCCGCACCACGACCTCCACACAGCCGCCCGCCACCAGGCCGCCACCGACCCCGGCTGGCAGGCCGACTACCGCCGCTGGCGGCCACCGGTCGAACGCGCCGTCGCCTGGCTCGTCCAGCACGGCAACCGGCGCCTGCGCTACCGCGGCACCATCAAGAACGACACCTGGCTCCACACCCGAGCCGCCGCCCTCAACCTCCGCCGGCTGATCAACCTCGGGCTCACCCACACCAGGGGCACCTGGCACATCGCCCCGACCGGTGCATGACCGCAGGGGTTGTCCGGCCTGACGGCCGGACAACCCCTCACCAAGATCTTCATCGACCTTCTAGCGGTCGACGAGACGGGCGATTTGAAGAAGGGCACGGCGACTGTCGGCGTCCAGCGCCAGTACACCGGCACGGCCGGCCGCATCGAGAATGCCCAGGTGGCCGTCTATCTCGTGTACTCCGCCACCCGTGGACACGCCTCCATCGACCGTGCCCTGTACGTGCCCCGCTCTTGGACCGAAGACCCCGACCGCTGCCGGAACGCGGGCATCCCGGACGATCTGGCCTTCGCCACCAAGCCCCAACTCGCCGCCCGCATGGTCGAGCGGGCGCTCGACACGGGAACCCCCGCACTCTGGGTCGCAGGCGACGAGGTCTACGGCGACAACCCGCACCTGCGGATCACCCTTGAACGCCGCCGGACCGGCTACGTCTTTGCCGTCTCCAGCACCCATCCGATCATCACGCACGCCGGGAGGTTCCAGGCAAAGACCCTGGCCGCACGGATCCCGAGGCGAGCCTGGCAACGACTCTCGGCCGGAACGGGCGCGAAGGGCGAGCGGAACTACGACTGGGCACAGATCGACATCCACGACCCCGCCGGTCGGCCAGGCCACTGGTGCCTGCTGGTCCGCCGCAACCATCGCACCGGCGAACTCGCCTTCTACCGCTGCTTCTCACCCCGGCCGGTGCCGCTGTCGGAACTGGTCCGGGTGGCCGGACGGCGCTGGACGATCGAGGAGACATTTCAGGCCGGCAAGGGACTGACCGGCCTGGACGAGCACCAGGTCCGCCGCTGGACTTCCTGGCACCGCTGGGTCACCCTCGCGATGCTCGCCCACGCCTTCCTTGCCGTCACCGCAGCCACCGAACGCCGCGACCGGCCGGCCCTCGACAGTCTGATCCCCTTGACTGGCAACGAGATCCAGCACCTGTTCGCGGCCCTGGTCAGCCCGGTCCACGACCTCGCACACCGCCTGCGCTGGTCACACTGGCGACGCCGGCACCAAGCCCGCGCCCGAGCCTGCCACTACCAACGGCAAGCAACTGTCCAGCCATAGAGGTGCGTGACCTCTGACCGGTGGTGATATCGAGATGTCGCCAGGTCGGTGCCGGGGCATACTTCAGCACCGTGGAAATCATGACAGGCGAGCTGCGGCGCCTTCGATCTGGACCGGGGGCTGAGGATAACGAGGAGCCCGGGCCGTTTCTCGTGCGCCTCCGGTTCACTGCCGAGGACCCGGCCCAGGTCATCGACAACGCGCGTGCGGTACTGACATGTGTGGTTTCCCAGACGGGTGACTGGCCGACGGATGACCTTTGGCCGCAGCTGTTGCCGTCCTGGTTCATACAGCGGTGCGCGCCCGAGACCCGGGAACCGGGGCGTGGCGAGCCCTTCGACGTTAAGGCGTGGCTGCGTCAGTGGCGGGCGATGACGCCAGAGGAGAAAGCGGCCGTCGATCAGGGGCCATGGACGCTCTCGGGATGGCTGTACTACTTCGACCCGACCGACGAAGGAATGGGAGACGATCGCAGCTGGTGGTGGTGGCACGCAGGAACCGACGAGTCGGGCGGCTGGGTGCAGGTGGCCACCACTGGCTGGCCCTTCGGAAGCGGTTCGCTGTCCTGGCTGGTTGAGGCCAGTGGGGGCGGAGATCTCATCTACGGGGCGTGAGCAGCAACTCGCAGTGATCGCGAACTACGGCTGGAGTACTAGAGGCATTCGGGTGTCGATACCTGACGAGGAGAAAGCGAACGACCACATCCCAGGACTTCGGACACTGCGGGCCGCTTCGAAGAATCTGAGTGAGTGAAACATCGGGACATCGGCCAAGAACTCGAGAGTGGCGCGCGACATACTCCTCTGCATCGGGAGGATGCTCGGCTACGAGAACACACCCAGGTTCGTCGATTTCATTGAAGTGGCCTACATAGCGCCGGTGAACGAGGCACAGTCGGCCTGACAGGAGCTGCTCGACCGAGCCGCTGGGTGGCCGTCCCACTCCTTCGACGGCCACCACTGCACGCCACAACACAGAGGAGCACAAGACGTGAACACATGAACTTGACAGGGAACCAAGCGGCTGTTTCGTACGGACCCGACACCGGCTTCACCATTGAGGACGTCGAGATCTCGGATCCCCGCCCCGACGAGGTCCTCGTCCGCCTCACCGCGGCGGGCATCTGCCACACCGACCTGGCCACGAAGGCCCTGATGCCCGCGGGCGTTCCCGCGGTGTACGGCCATGAGGGCGCCGGCGTCGTGGAGGCGACCGGCACCGATGTCACCAGTGTGAGAGCCGGAGACCGTGTCGTCCTGAGCTACAACAGCTGCGGTGTCTGCGCCCGGTGCGCGGCCGGGCGGCGCGCGTACTGCGAGCGGTTCGCCGCCCTGAACAACGCGGGTCGCCGCCCGGACGGCAGCTCGACGCTCAGCCGTCAGGGCGGCGACGTCTGGTCCTCGTTCTTCGGCCAGTCCAGCTTCGCCCGGCACGCGCTCGCCACGCGCGAGAACATCGTCGTCGTCCCGCAGGACACCGACCTCGTGACCGCGGCGCCCATGGGGTGCGGATTCCAGACCGGCGCGGGATCGGTCGTCAATCTGCTGCGGCCCACTCCTGACTCCAGCCTGGTCGTGTACGGCGCCGGGGGAGCGGGCCTCGCGGCGGTCATGGCCGCCGCGGCCCTCGGCACCGGCACCGTCATAGCCGTTGACCTCTCCAAGGAGCGGCGTGCCCTGGCGACGGAACTCGGTGCCACCCACGCCCTCGACGGCGCGAGCGCGGACCTCGTCGAGCAGATCAGGGAGCTCACCGCAGGCGGCGCGACCCATGGCTTCGACACGACCGGGGTCCCCGGTGTGATCCGCAACGCCGCCCTGGCGCTGGCCCCCCTGGGGTCCCTGGTCGTCGTCGGCCTCGGCGCGGCGGACATCGGCTTCGACGTGATGGACCTCATCGGAGGAGGCAAGACGATCCGAGGCAGCATCGAGGGCGACGCGAATCCGCATGAGCTCGTGCCACTCCTACTTGACTGGCACGCGCAGGGCCGTTTCCCCGCGGACCGCGTCATCTCCGCGTTCGCCTTCGAAGACATCGACGAGGCGGTCGCGCGTATGCGGGCAGATGTCGTCAAGCCCGTCCTCACTTTCTCAGGCAGGGCCGAGTCCAGAGACACAGGTCCGGCACGGTAACGGGAGACGACCCAACAGCGCGTGGTCGATGCCGCACGCGATACCGATCATCGAGTCGAACGTCGGAGTGGTGATGGACAGGTCGAGGACCTCGGTGAGCGACATGATCGAGGTGACACCGACGCCTACGACGGCCGTCAGGAGGGGCAGCTCGCCGGCGGCAGTGAGCCGAAGGTGATGCCAAGGATTGCGCAGCGAGGGCGCCACCGACCAGCTCGGTGGACCCGGTCTCCAGCAGTCCGGCAATGGCGGTGCCGCCCGCGTTGACCGTGAGTGGCGCCCGCCTCGCCGGCCCGACGATGAGAGCGGCGCGCCTCAAACCCGACGGTATGCACACTCTGACCATCCCCGCGGTGGAGCTGATCGAACGGCTCGACCCCCGCCGGCCCACTGGGTCGGCCTGTCCATGGGCGGCCTCGTCGGCCGACGGATGGCCGCTATGAGGACCCGACGAAGGCCCTGAGGTTCGGACCCGCCTCGTCGCCTGTCTGGCGGGCGGTACGCGGTGTCGCCGCTGAGTGCCCGGGGGCCGCCCGTACCCACCCGCGCGGGACACAGGGCTGGGAGGTGGATACGGGCGATACGGGCGGCGGCACTGGGGCTCAGCGGTAGGTGTTGTTGCTGACGTGGTCACCTTCGAGCCACGACTTGAGTTCGGCGTGCGCGGTCCGTCGGCGCTCCTCGTCGGAGGCCTCGATGCCGGGGGCGTCCAGGGTGAACTCGAGGAGGAGGCCGTTCGGGTCGCTGGTGTACAGGGAACGGCAGTACCCGTGCTCCAGGACGTAGGTCTCCTCGGGCTTCCAGCCGGCGTCCTTGAGCCGCTGGGCGACGGCGTCCTGGACCTCCTCGGTGACCTTGAGCGCGATGTGCTGGAACGGCGAGTGCGGCATCCTCGGGCCGAACTGCTCCTGGTCGGCCGGGTCGACGAACTGGAAGAAGGCCAGCGCGCTGCCGTCCCCGAGACCGTAGAAGGTGTGGCAGTACGTTCGCACGGCTCCGAAGAGCTCGTCGGACTCCTTCCACGTCGCCACCAGCGGCAGGCCGATGATGTCCTCGTAGAACGCCCGGGTCGCTTCCTGGTCCCGCGTGACGTAGGCGTTGTGGTGAAGTCGCGTCGGCAGGGAGCCGACGGCCGTGCTGTTGGCGGCTTCGGGCAGGGACTGGGTCATCGTTGACTCTCCTTCGTCATCTTCCGCTCACCGAGACGGAAACATCTCCGGACATCTGTCCGCCAGGCGAGCATGGGTCGACGGTCGCGCGTGGCTCTTCCCCGGTCAAGAGACGTGAAAGGCAGGGGAATCAAGCCTTGCGGGAATCGGATGAATCTCGCGGAGATTGGATCTGCGCGGAGCCGGACCGCAGCGCCGCCGGCGGCGGGGCCGGGATCTCAGGTCCTGACCGTTCGCGCGGCATGTTCGGCCTGCTCGGCCAGAAGCGCCGCCAGCCGGTCCGGGGCGGAGAAAAAGGGGGAGTGGTCGCAGTCGACCTCGATGCTCTCGGTGGCGTGTGCCGCGCATTCGCGCTGCGCCTCGACCCGGACCGTCCGGTCCTTCGTGCAGACCACGTAGACGGACGGCGCGGACATCCACGCGGGTTCGATGATCGGCGTTCGCGGTACGCGGCTCGTCATCGGCCGCCACCGCTGTGCCGCCAAGTCGGCCATGTTCGGCGGAGAGTGCGAGTAGAGGACCTCCCGGGCCTCCTCACGCAGGATGACGGCGCCGTCTTCGCCCGTGTCCCATGCCGCCCGGAACTCCGGATGGCTCCAGCGGGGCGTGTGCGCCGCGGGTGACTCTCCGGCCGGTGGCATCCGCGCGGCCACGAAGACGAAACGGTCCGCTCCCTGGCCTCCGGCGGTCACCGGCAGGCCGCCGTAACTGTGCGCGACCAGCACGACGGGCCGTGCCCGCGCGATCTCGCGGACGGCCTCCCGCACAGCGGCGGTGTCGTCCTCGAAGGAGGTGAACGGAAGGTCGATCGCCCGGCCGGCGACGCCGACGCGATCCAGCCGCTCCAGGACCGGAGCCCAGCACCAGCCATCGTGGTTGGCTCCGTGTACGAAGAGAATCAGGGGGTCCACAGCTCGCTCTCTGTTCAACGTCAACGGCGCATCGTCGCGGACGGCGACTCTCCGAAGCGCTCTTTGTAGGCGGCCGCGAAGCGGCCCGTGTGAGTGAACCCGTGGCGCAGAGCCACATCGGTGACCTTCACCCCGGTGGAGGGGTCGGCGATCAGCAGTTCCTCGTGGACCTGTTCGAGGCGGTGGCGGCGGACGTACGACATCGGTGACGTGCCCAACTGCCGACGGAACGCCGAATGCAGGGAACGTTCGCTCACCCCGGCGAATTCAGCGAGGTCAGCGACCGTGAACGCGGCGTCGGGGGACGACTCGATGAGTTCCACGACGCGCCGGACCACACGGGGCGCCGGCAGCGGCTGCGCCGAGAAAATTCGGTCGGTGTAGTTGTGCCGTTGCCCGAGCAGCAGGGCGGTCAGGATGCCGTGTTCGATCTCCTTGGCGAGCACCGGGGGAGGGCCTGCCTTGCCGCACTGTTCGAGTGCCCGCTGCAGCGTCCTGATCGCGGCCGTGATGCCCTGACCACCGCGCTTGAGGTCCATTTCGGTCTCGAAGCGCAGGGGCGCGTGCAGCGGCTCGTTGAGCAGGTTCCGCAGACAGCGGTCGATGACGGCCTTGTCGACGGTCAGCATGAGCTGGCGCAGCCCGGGGGACCAGCGCATGCTGACGGTCTCCGGGAAGCAGAAGACAGCGGCCCGGGCCGGGCCGGCGACCGCGGTGGCTTCACCGGTCGAGCCCTCGTCGATGAGCATGGTGCCGCCGAAGACGAAATTCACGCACACGTCGCTGATCGGCGGCGTGCAGGAGATCTCCACCGCGGGGCCGTAGCCAGAGGCCATCAGGCCGATGCCGTTCAGCTTCCGGTATTCGACGCGGGCCTGGAAGGGACTCCCGCGCTCCAGCACCTTCATGCTGTGCACGTTCTTGAGGAGTTCCTGCGTCCGTGCCCGCGCCTCGGACGGGTCCCGCGTGTTGATCAATCGGCCGTAGGGAACGCTGGTGCCCTCCGGTATCAGCCCCTCGTCCATCGACATTGACGGAGCGTGCATGACTACCTCCACCGTCGGACGCCTGTCCGTATGACGTCCAGCTCGCAGAATCCGTGGCTCCGGCCGGTATGTCAACCGTGGTGCGGGAAGCGGCCCAAGGCTGCGGCATCCGGCTCGGTGTCTCTGTCGCCGACTCCCTACCTTCGGACGTCAGCAGCACAAGAGCCGGAGGTAGTGCAGTGACACAAGTGACGACCACCGAGGCCGGGCGGGACGTGAGCAGTCCGCCGACCGAGGATTTTCTAGAGGTCCCCGGAGGGCGGGTTCATCTGCTGCGGGGCGGTAAGGGGGCCCCGGTCCTCTTTCTGCACGCGGCCGGCGGCGCGGGCCAATGGCACCCATTCCATGAACTGCTGTCGCGCGGTTTCGAAGTTTTCGCTCCCGACCACCCGGGGTTCGGCGGATCGGACGAGTTCCCCGAGCTGGAGGGCGTCGACGATCTGGTCTTCCACTACCTCGACGTCATCGAGCGGCTGGGGCTGGAGCGTCCGCACATCGTGGGCGCGTCCTTCGGCGGATGGGTCGCGGCGGAACTCGCGGTCGCCCGCCCGGACTTGATCGGCTCGCTGACCCTGCTCGGCCCGGCCGGGCTGCGGCTGCCGGCACATCCGCTCGCCGATCTGTTCCTCATGACGCCGGACCAGGTGGTCGACGCACTGTTCAAGGACCCCGCCAAGGCGTCGGCCCTGTTCCCCGGCGAGCCGGGCGTGGACGACATCCTCGCGGCGTACCGCGACATGACCGCCCTCGCCCGCTTCTCGTGGCATCCGTTCCTGAACAACCCGAAGCTGGAACGCAGGCTGCACCGCATCACCGCGCGCACACTCGTCGCCTGTCCGTCCGAGGACAAGGTCGTCCCCGTTGCCCACGGAGCGCGCTACGCCGAACTCATTCCTCAGGCCCGGTTCGCACAGGTCGAGGACTGCGGTCACGCGATGTATTTCGAACGTCCGCAGGAGTTCGCCCAGGTTGTCACCGAATTCCTGGCCGAAGCCGATGCCAGGACCCAGCTGAGCGGAGCGAGCCGATGAAGTTCGTCTTCTTCCACCTGATGCCCTACCCGTACCTGCCGGACGACTTCGACGAGAAGTACCCGAGCCCTTCCCTCACCTTCCCGAACAAGTTCTTCGACCGCGAACTAGGCAACCGGCTCTACCACCGGTACCTGGACGAGCTGGAGCATGCCGAGAAACTCGGTTTCGACGGGATCGCCGTCAACGAGCACCACCAGAGCGCCTACGGCCTGATGCCCTCGCCGAACCTCATGGCTGCGGCCCTTGCCCGGCGTACGGAGCGGGCGCAGATCATGGTGCTCGGCAACGCGATCGGCGTGCGCGGCAATCCGCTGCGGGTGGCGGAGGAGATCGCCATGCTCGACCACCTCAGCAATGGGCGGGTGGTCTCCGGATTCGTCCGCGGCATCGGCTGGGAATACTTCGCGCAGAGCGTCAACCCGACCCGGTCACGGGACCGGTTCAACGAGGCCCACGACCTGATCATCAAGGCGTGGACGTCCGACGAGCCGTTCCAGTGGGTCAGCCCCAACTACGAGTACCGCTACGTCAATCTGTGGCCGAGGACGGTGCAGGAGCCGCATCCGCCCATCTACATTCCCGGCGCCGGCAGTACGGAGACGATGAAGTTCGTCGCCGAGCACGGCTACACCTATATGTCGGTGTACGCCCCGACGCCGCTGGTCCGCCGCTGGTTCGACGGACACCGGCAGGCGGTGGAGGAACTGGGCATGGAACACGACCCGGTGAAGTCTGCTTTCTCGGTGCCGATCTATGTGGCGGAGACCGATGAGAAGGCTCACCGTGAGGGACGTCGGCACATCGAGTGGCTGTTCCACCGCGGGCTCAAGCAGAGCTTCCCGCAGGTCTATCCGCCGGGTTACATGTCGCCGGGCTCGATGCGCGGTCTGCTGATGTCCGGAATGAAGGCCTACACCGAGACGTCGTACGAGGAACTGCTGGCGGGCGGATACGCCGTCGTGGGCAGCCCCGAGACCGTCGCGGCCCGGCTGAGCGACCTGCAGGCGCAGCTCGGCTTCGGCCAGCTCATCGGGCTGTTCTCGATCGGAGACATCACCGCCGAGGAGATGAACAGGAGCATGGAGCTGTTCGCGTCAGAGGTGATGCCCGCCCTGCGTCCGCTGGGCGTCGCGGGCAAGGTGCCGGCCTCCTCCTGACCGGTACAGCCCACGCTCGCCTCCCGGCCGGATCAGCCGGCCCGGGGGGCGAGCGTGGCGAGGGGACGGTTCTCCCATGCGGCCCAGTCGGCGCTGATGTCGCCGGCGGTGCGCAGCAGCAGGGGAAGATGGTGTTCGACCAGGCGGTCGACCGAGGTCTCGGCGGCATGCGCGTTCACGTTGACCGCCGCGACTGTGCGGCCCTGCCCGTTGCGGATGGGCGCGGCGATGGACCTGATGCCGAGGGCGAGTTCCTCGTCGGTCACCGCCCACCCCTTGGCCCGTACGTCGCGGAGCATCTCGTCGAGTTCGTCGCGCTGAGGGTGGTGCCGGGGCGTGATGCCCGACCTGCTGGGCTGAGCGAGGACGCGGTCGAGTGCGGGACCGTCCAGGGCGGCAAGCAGCACTTTGCCGAGAGACGTCTGCACGGCGGGGAAGCGGGTGCCGACGGTCACCGACAGCGTCACCAGCTTGGGCATGGCGACCCGGGATACGTAGACGATGTCGGATCCGTCGAGCTGCGCGAGCGAGCACGACTCCCGGGTGCGGTCGACCAGGGTACGCAGGTGAGGTTCCGCCAGCTCCCAGATGTTCTGCGAGCCGATGTAGGTCATCCCGAGTTCGAGCACGCGGGGCGTCAAGGAGAACCCGGCTTCGTCGCTGCGTACGTATCCCAGCGTCTGGAGCGTGATGAGAATCCGGCGTGCTGTGGGCCGGGCGAGTTGTGCCTCGGCTGCGACCTCGCTCAGCGTCATGTACCGCCTGCCCGGCTGGAAGCAGCGCAGAACGTCGAGCCCTCTAGCGAGGGCCTCGATGAAATCCGGACCGGCGTCCCGGCGCATCTGTCGTCCCTCCACGCCTGCGAAATGGGCGGACGGGCCGAATGACCGCCCACCGGATGGTTGTCCGCCACTGTACCGCCGCCCGCTCCGCAGATGGCAGGTCCAGGTCGGCGCATGGCGCGACCGTGGGACGGCGCGGAACGCTGCCCCACGGTCGCGCCGTGCGCCCACCTCACGCCTGCGCCGGAGCCAGCACCCTCTCGTCTCCCAGCCGGGCGGCGGCGAACTCGACGACCTGCCGGCCGACGGTCTCCAGCTGGAACCGGGCCGACTCGTCCGTGCAGGCGCCGGTGACCGGGTCGAAGAGCCCCGGCATCGAGGCATTGAGCGCTGCACCCATCGGGGTGGGCCACCCTCGCAGCGCGTGCGCGCAGGTGCGCAGGGTCTGCAGGGTCGCCACACTCGCTTGCCAGCCGTGAGCGACGGCGATGCAGCCGACCGGGAGCCCGGCAAGGTAGGAGCGCTCGTCGTCTCGCAGGTCCTCGACATAGTCAAGGGCGTTCTTCACCATCCCCGACACCGTGCCGTGGTAGCCCGGGGACGAGATCAGCAGTGCGTCCGCGTCACGCAGCGCCGCCACCAACGCGGCGGCCCGCTCCGTCCTCGCCGACTTCTCGGGATCGTAGAGCGGAAGGACGAGCTCCTCCGCGGTGATCAGCTCGATGGTCGCGCCGGCGTCCGCCGCAGCCGCGGCGGCGACCCGCAAGGCGCGCTCCGAGCTGGAGTTCTGCCGCGTCGTCCCGCCGATCCCCAGGACTCGTGTCGTCTGCACGCCCATGGCGTCCTCCACAGTGCGATCTCGTGCTCGTCATCGAGCGTTCGGTCCGTTGTCTGTAGGGGCGACGGTAGGAGGGGGCGGTCGGCGGCACGAGCCGCTTCCGGCACAGTCGGGCCGTTTCCGGCAACAGGACCACCTCTCCCTGCCGTACAACGGACTTACGTCCGCACAACGGTTACTTCAAACCTCACGCGACGGACGGCACACCTTCCACACGGAGGTGGCGGTTGACACTGGCTGTATCAGGAATCCAAACTATCGGACAGTCGTCCGTATGGCGGACATGTAGAAGGGTGTCGCCCGATGACCGACACAGTTGGAGCCCTCGACGGGCTGCTGATCGCCGACTTCTCTCGCATCCTCGCCGGGCCGTACGCCACCATGCTGCTCGGGGACATGGGCGCCGAGGTGATCAAGGTGGAATCGCCCGCCGGTGACGACACGCGCACCTGGGTGCCGCCGGTCCGGGACGAGGTCTCGACCTATTACCTCGGCATCAACCGCAACAAGCGGTCCATCGCCCTGGACCTCAAGAACCCCGAGGACCTGCGCCTGGCCAGGGAACTGGTCTCGCGCGCCGACGTCATGATCGAGAACTTCAAGCCCGGCGGCCTGACGCGCTTCGGCCTGGACTACGACACGGTCAGCGCCGACAACCCGGGACTGGTCTACGCCTCGATCAGCGGGTTCGGCACCACGGGTGGGGCGTCCCTGCCCGGCTACGACCTCCTGGTCCAAGCGGCATCGGGCCTGATGAGCCTGACCGGAGACGCGGACGGCCCGCCGTATCGGGCGGGGATCTCGGTGTTCGACGTCATGACGGGGATGCACGCCGCCATCGGCATCCTGGCCGCCCTGAACCACCGCAACGCGACCGGGGCCGGGCAGCACGTGGAGGTCAATCTCCTGTCCTCAGCGCTGTCCGGACTGGTGAACCACACCTCCGCCTACGTGGCCGGCGACGTCGTCCCGCACCGGATGGGCAACGCACACCCCAGCCTGTTCCCCTACGAGCCGCTGCCCACGGCGGACAAGGACCTCATCGTCATCGCAGGCAATGACGGCCAGTTCCGCAGACTCTGTGCCGAACTCGGCCTGGACGAGCTGCCCGAGGACCCCCGCTTCGCCGGCAACGAGGCCCGCACCCGCAACCGCGAACAGCTGGGCCCCCTCCTGGTCGCCAAGCTGAAGGAGCGCCCGGCGGACGAGTGGTTCAAGAAACTGTCCGCGGCCGGGATCCCGTGCGGACCGATCAACCACGTGGACGGCGGTGTTGCCCTCGCCAAGGAGCTGGGGCTCGACCCGGTGGTCACCGTCGGCTCAGGACCGCAGGCTATACCGATGATCCGCAACCCGATCACCTTCAGTGCCACCGCGCCACGGCACATCCTTCCTCCCCCCGACCTCGACCAGCACGGCGACGAGCTGCGGGCCTGGCTCGCGGCGGACAAGGACGTGGACCAGTGACTGCCGGACAGCCCCAGTACCCGACCGGACTCGGCACATCGGATGCCACCACCATCAGACTGCTCGGCCATGACCTGGCGAACGACCTGATGGGCCAGGTCGGCTTCGGCGAACTCGCCTTCTGGCTCGCCGCCCAGCGCCGCCCCAGCGCGGGCGAGGTACGGCTCTTCGAGACAGTGCTGGTCGCGCTGGCCGACCACGGCTTCACCCCCACCGCCATCGCCGCCCGTCTGACCCTGCTGTCCGCACCGGAGTCCATCCAGGGAGCCATGGCCGCCGGCCTGCTCGGCGGCGGCTCCCGCTTCCTCGGCGTCACCGAGGACACCGGCCGCTTCCTCGACGAGGTGATCACTGCCGCGGGAGACCCGCTCCCGGCCACCACCGAGGAGTGGGACGCCCTGGCCGGCAAGGCACTGGCCGAACGCAAGGCGACCAAACGGTTCGTGCCCGGCCTCGGCCACCCCGTGCACAAGGAACGCGACCCGCGTACAGCGGTGATCATCCGCATCGCACGCGAGGAAGGGGTTTACGGCCCCCACCTCGCCCTGTTCGAGGCCCTCGGCCGCATGGCACCCGAGTTCCTCGGCCGGACCCTGCCCCTCAACGGCGCCGGCGTGTGCGGTGCCGCACTCGCCGACCTCCGGCTCCCCGCCGAGTTGCTGCGCGGCTTCGCTCTCCTGGCCCGCGCGGCCGGACTCCTCGGCCACCTCGCCGAGGAACTCCGCCGCCCCATCGCCGCCGACATCTACCACTCGGTCGACCGCAACGCCCGCTACGTCGCCGGTGACGCCGTCGGATAAACAACCGCAAGGACAGGAGGGGCTGCCTCGGCGGATGGAGAAAGCCCCTCCTGCGGTGCCCGTCCGTGAGCCGGCGGGCGGGTTCCACAGAGGACGGGGCCTACGGCCACGACCACCTGACGGCCGGTTGCCTGGCTGCGGCATTACGCCTCGCACCGCCCATGTGGACCGGCTCCAGCCAACCACGTGGACAACGCCCGCTGGTACGCGCGCGAACGCGGCATCGCGCTGGCACTTCAGCGCGCCCAGCTGCCCCCGACCCAGATCTCCCACGCCACGGTGGAGATGGCCGCCCGCTATCGAACGTCGGGCGGCGACGCCGAGGTGGGCGGCTACCGGTTCGACGTGATTTCGTTGCCCGGCGCACGGGTCGGCCTCGTCGTCGGCCATGGCATCAACGCGTCCGCCACCATGGGGCCCCTCCGTCCTGACATGCCCCATCCCCGGACACCGGCCAGCACCGCCGGCCAGCCAGCAACGGAGTCCCGCCATGCCCGCTGAACAGTACGGGCGCCGACACCACCGCCTTCTCGCCGCACAGCTCTCCGGCCTCGCCGGCCCAAAACCCTCCGCCGCCGTGGGCGGCGAGGGCTTGCGCGCCTGCGGGTTGAGCAGGTTGCGGGCGGCGGCCATACCCTGTTCGGCGGCGTTCGTGCGGTGCTCGACGCGCATCCGCGTGCCG
>NZ_JBEYJU010000146.1:0-14160 GCF_040703965.1 Streptomyces sp. NPDC006655
CTGGTCGCGCAGTTCCCCGCGCCCCTGAAGGGGCGTCCACCTGGCGCCCCTTCAGGGGCGCTGGGGGTCCCCCCGGCCGAAGGCTGGGGGAGGAACTGCGCGAGCAACCACCCACAGCCCGCACCCGGCCATGCTGTCCGCACCCGCGGCGCCGCTCCCCCGATTTCCACCCGCACACCCTCAGGGAGCCGTTCAAGTGGCAGGCCCCGCGCCCCGGTCATAGCGTGACCGCATGATCGAGCTGGCGGGCCTGACCAAACGCTACGGCGACAAGACCGCGGTCGACGACCTCACCTTCAGCGTGCGGCCCGGCGTCGTGACCGGGTTCCTCGGACCGAACGGCGCCGGGAAGTCCACCACCATGCGGATGATCCTCGGACTCGACCATCCCACGTCCGGCCGGGTACGGATCGACGGCAGACGGTACGAGGAGCTCAAGGACCCGCTGACGTACCTGGGGGCGCTGCTCGACGCCAAGGGTGTGCACGGCGGCCGGAGCGCCTACCACCACCTGCTGTGCCTCGCGCAGAGCAACGGCATCCCGAAGGCGCGCGTCGCCGAGGTGCTGGACACCGTCGGGCTCACGGCCGTGGCGAGGAAGAAGGCCAAGGGGTTCTCGCTCGGGATGGGGCAGCGGCTCGGGATCGCCGGGGCGCTGCTCGGAGACCCCCGGATCCTGATGTTCGACGAGCCGGTGAACGGCCTCGACCCGGAGGGGATCCACTGGATCCGGACCCTGATGAAATCGCTGGCCGCCCAGGGGCGGACCGTGTTCGTCTCCTCCCACCTGATGAGCGAGATGGCGCTGACCGCCGAGCACCTCGTCGTCATCGGGCAGGGCCGGCTGCTCGCCGACACCTCCATGGCGGATTTCATCCGGGCCAACTCACGGTCGTACGTCCGGGTCCGCTCCCCGCAGCGCGAGCGGCTGCTCGACGTGCTGCACCAGGCCGGGATCACCGTCGTGCAGACGGGCACCGGAGCGCTGGAGGCCGAGGGCGGGAAGGCCGAACCGATCGGGGAACTGGCCGCACAGCACGGGATCGTGCTGCACGAACTGAGCACCCAGCAGGCTTCGCTGGAGGAGGCGTTCATGCGACTGACCGCGGAGACGGTGGAGTACCACGCGCACGCCGACTCGCCCCCGGCGCCGCGGGGCTGGGGGGCCGGCTGGGACAAGGAGGCGTGAGATGGCGGTCGTGAGCCAGGTCGTACGGTCCGAATGGACCAAGATCCGGTCGGTCGCGTCCACGGTGTGGACGCTGTCCCTGGCCCTCGTGGTCACGGTGGCGCTCGGGACCCTGCTCTCCGCGCTGGCGAACAGCCAGTTCGGCTCCATGCCCGCGCGTGAGCGGCTCTCCTTCGACCCCACGAACATCAGCTTCGCCGGGATGACCCTCGGCCAGCTCGCGATGATCGTCTTCGGGGTGCTGGTGGTGTCGAACGAGTACAGCACCGGCATGATCCGCACCTCGCTGGCCGCCGTGCCGCGCCGCGGCACCTTCCTGTTCAGCAAGATCGGGGTGGCGGCGGCCCTGGTGCTGGCGGTCGGCATGGTGACCAGCTTCGCCGCCTTCTTCCTCGGGCAGGCGATGCTCGGCCCGCACCGGGCGTACCTCGGTGACCCGGGGGTGCTGCGCGCCGTCGTCGGCGGCGGGCTCTACATGACGCTCATCGCGGTGTTCTCCATGGGCGTGGCCACGATGCTGCGCTCGCCGATGCTGTCGCTGGGCATCCTGATGCCGTTCTTCTTCCTGATCTCCAACATCCTCGGCAACGTCGACGCGACCAAGAAGATCGGCCGGTTCCTGCCGGACCAGGCGGGCGGCCACGTCATGCAGGTGGTACCGAGAGTCGGCGACGACGTCCCCTACGGGCCCTGGGGCGGGCTCGGGATCATGGGGCTGTGGGTGGCCGCCGCACTGGCCGGCGGGTACCTCCTGCTGAGGAAGCGGGACGCCCAGTGACCGTCCGGACGACCGTCCGGCTTTGCCAGATCTTGGTGGGAACCGTCAACGCCCGGATATCCTCCTAACCCTTACGGGGGCGTCTGCCCTGCTGTCCAGATCCTTTCGATGGGTGCGGAGCATGATCGAGGCTGTCGGCCTGACCAAGCGATACGGCGACAAGACCGCCGTGTACAACCTTTCCTTCCAGGTACGGCCCGGAGCCGTCACCGGCTTCCTCGGGCCCAACGGCTCGGGCAAGTCGACGACCATGCGGATGATCCTGGGTCTGGACAACCCGACCGCCGGCTCGGTCACCATCGGCGGCTACCCGTACCGCAAGCTGCCCAGCGCCGCCCGTCAGGTCGGCGCGCTGCTCGACGCCAAGGCCGTGCACGGCGGCCGGTCCGCCCGCAACCACCTGCTCTCGCTGGCCCAGCTGTCCGCGATCCCGGCCCGCCGGGTGGACGAGGTGCTCGGCGTGGTGGGCCTCCAGGACGTGGCCGGCAAGCGTTCCAAGGGGTTCTCGCTGGGCATGGGCCAGCGCCTGGGCATCGCCGCCGCGCTGCTCGGCGACCCCCAGGTGCTGCTCTTCGACGAGCCGGTCAACGGCCTCGACCCCGAGGGCATCCTGTGGGTGCGCAACCTGATGAAGTCCCTGGCGGCCGAGGGCCGTACGGTCTTCGTCTCCTCCCACCTGATGAGCGAGATGGCGCTGACCGCCGACCATCTCATCGTCATCGGGCGCGGCCAGCTGCTCGCGGACATGAGTGTGACCGACTTCATCTCCGCCAACTCGGCCGACTTCGCGAGAGTCCGCACCCCGGACACCGAGCCGCAGCTGCGCGAGAAGCTCACCTCGGCGCTGACCGAGGCCGGCGGCCACGTGCTGCCCGAGCAGGACGGCGCGCTGCGGGTGACCGGCCTGCCGCTGCCGCGCATCGCCGACCTCGCGCACGGGGCGGACGTACGGCTGTGGGAGCTGTCCCCGCATCAGGCCTCCCTGGAGGAGGCGTACATGCGGATGACGCAGGGTGCCGTCGACTACCGGTCCACCACCGACGAGCTGGCCGGCTTCCAGCCGCCGCTGCCGCCGGGCGCGCAGCCGCCGATGCCGGTGCCCGGGCAGGGCCAGCCGGGCTGGTACGCCCCGCCGCCCCCGCAGGGCGGCCGGCCCTTCCCCGGGGCGTACGGCGCCCCGGGGGCACCCGCGGGTCCGTACGGCGCCCCCGAAGTCCTCCAGGGCCCCTACGGCGCCCAGAACCCCTACGCGGCCCCCGCACCCGGGCCGGTCCCGGCACCCGCGCCGCCGGCCGCCCCGGCACCCGCTCCCCCGGCCGCACCCGCTCCCTCCTCCGCCCCCGCCGACCTGACCAAGCCCGAGGACGCCCGATGAGCACCCACCAGCCCGCGACGCCGCAGACGGCCCCGGCCGCGCCCGAGTGGCAGGCGGCACCCGGCGGCCCGCAGCCCGGCTACACCTCGCCGATCCCGGTGGTGCGCACCCACCTCGGGCACGCGATCGGTTCCGAGTGGACGAAGATCAAGTCGGTGCGGTCGACGATCTGGACGCTCGGTGTCTTCGTGGTCCTGGTGGTCGGCATCGGCCTGCTGGCCGGCGCCGTGGTCAGCAGTGCCTCGTCGTCCTCCGACATGAGCGGGGAGAACCCGCTGTCGATCGGTTTCTTCGGACTGCTGATCGGCAGCATGTGCATCATGACGCTGGGCGTGCTGACCACCGCCTCCGAGTACGGCACCGGCATGATCCGTACGACGACGGTCGCCTGCCCGTCGCGGATCCGGGTGCTCGCGGCGAAGGCGATCGTCTTCTTCGCGGTCGCCTTCGTGGTCACGCTCGCGGCCAGCACGTTCGTCGCCATGGCCCATGCCTCGATGCTGAGCGACACCGGAGCGCGGACCCCGACGAACTCGGACTGGCTGAAGGCGACCGTGGGCGTCAGCTTCTACATGGCGCTGCTGGGGCTGGTCTCCCTGTTCGTCGGCTCGATCATCCGGCACTCCGCGGGCGCCATCACGATCATGATCGGCGTGCTGCTCGCCCCGCTGGTGATCGCGCTGTTCATGTTCTCGCAGTCGCTGGAGAAGGTGCGTACGGCCCTGTTCGAGTACTCGATCCCGAACCAGCTGAGCGTCTTCTACTCCAACTCCCTCGGCCGGGAAGGCCCGTCGGGCTGGGACCCGCTGTGGATCATGCTGGTGGTGACCGCCGTGACCTTCGGCGGCGCCTGCCTGCTGCTCGAGAAGCGGGACGTGTAGCGGGACTTCGGCGACAGGCTTCAGAACTTCGGCGCGTTGCGGGACCGCTGCACCCGGGTGGTGCGGCGGTCCTTCGCGTTCCAGCAGGCCTTGTGCCAGTGCCGGCGCTCGTCGACGCCCGAGTGCTCCGGCCAGGCCACCACGTGCGGCACCCCGGAGGGGATCACCTGGTCGCAGCCCGGGCAGCGGTACGTCTTGCCGAGCGCGCTGGCGCCCGCCACATGCCGTACGCTCCACTCCTCGCCCTGCCAGCTCTCCGTGGACTGCCAGCCGCCGTAGCGGTCCGCGCGGTCGTCCTCGGCGCTCCGGCCGGACGAGGCCGCTGCGTTCGGGCCCTTGGGTCGGTTGCGACGCGGGGACACGGGACACCTCTCGGGGCTATACAGGAAGCACGGGCTGTGTTCAGCCTACGACGCGCGCACAGGGGTACGCGTAGGGCGCCAACCCGCACAAGTCCCCCTTCAGGGCGACCCATTCTCCCGACAATACGGAAATCTTTCCGCCAGACCGTGTCCTCGGCACGTGTCGGACGGTTATGCCCGGTGGGGGAGCTCCGGGTAGGAGCCAGGAAAGCAGGAAAGCGATGCGCGTAGGAAGTTTTGTGCTGGCCGCCCAGTTCCCGGGCCAGGGCCAGGGGGAGGCCCTGCACCGGGCGGTGCGGACGGCGGAGGTGTCCGAAGAGGCCGGCCTGGACGCGGTCTGGCTGGCCGAGCACCACTTCGTGCCGTACGGCACGTGCCCCTCGGCCATCACGCTGGCGGCCCTGCTGCTGGGCCGCACCCGGCGGCTGCGGGTCGGCACGGCGGTCAGTGTGCTGCCCACGGTGCACCCCGTCGCCCTCGGCGAGCAGACCGCGCTGCTCCATGTGACGAGCGGCGGCCGCTTCACGCTCGGTGTGGGGCGGGGCGGACCGTGGGTGGACCTGGAGGTGTTCGGCTCCGGGCTGGAGGCGTACGAGCACGGCTTCCCCGAATCACTCGATCTGCTGACGCGCTGGCTGCGCGAACCTGCCGTGTCGGCCGACGGACCGCGCTTCTCCTTCCGCGAGGTCCCCGTCGTACCCCGCCCGTCCGAGGCGCTCACGGAGGACCTGACGGAGGCTCCCGGCCCCGAGGTCGTGGTCGCCTGCACCTCGCCGTCGAGTGTCCGGCTGGCCGCCGAACGCGGGCTGCCGATGCTGCTCGGCATGCACGTGGGGGACGAGGAGAAGGCCGAGATGGTCGGGCTGTGGAAGCAGCACGCGCGCGCGGCCGGACGGTCCGGCGACGAGATCGCGGGGGCGGCCCACGTGTCGGCCGGCGTCTGCCAGATCGCCGACAGCCGCACCGACGCCGCCGAGACGCTGACCAAGGCGATGCCCGGCTGGCTGAAGCAGGGGCTGGAGGCCCATGTGACGGTGGACGGCCGGATGCGCTCGATGCGCGACCCGCTCGCGTACACCGAACTGCTCTGCGGACTGCACCCGGTGGGCACGCCCCGGCTCTGCGCCGACCGGCTCGCCGCGACCTCCGAGCGGACCGGCATCTCGCGCTTCGCCCTGCTGACCGAGGGTTCCGGGGATCTCGCGGCCACGGAGGAGAACGTACGACGGCTGGGCACCGAGGTACTCCCCCACCTCAGGTGACCCGGCCGCCGCGGGGAGCTTGCCGCTCCAGTGACTCTGATGCACCTCCCGCGTCCGGAGCGGCAAGCAAGCGGCTCACTGCCTCAGCAGTGGCGGAACACCGCGTCAGCAGTCCCGGAGTTCCGGGGACTGGTTGAGCAGCTGACTGCGCACCGAGGTGAAGCGGGCCAGCGTCTCGTCGACCGAGGCGTCCAGCGGGAACACCGCAACCCGGTGGCAATTCTGGAAGGCCAGCCGCACACCGAAGTGCCGCTGCAGGGCGCCGCGTATGGCGTCGCTCGCGAGCGCACGCAACAGCTGACCGCGTGCCTGCTCGTCCGGCGGGGGCGTCTGGTTGTCGGCGAACTGTCCGCCGTCCACCTTCAGCTGGGCCACCAGGGAGCTGATCATCTCCCACGCGTAGGGCAGGGAGGTCCGGACGCAGTCGACGAATTCTGCTTCGTCGACCTCGCCTCGCTCGGCCTGTTCGAGTAGGGCCGGTGAGACGTCGAGCGACATGGGTTCTCCTCTCGCACCCCCGAACAGCAGGGGTTGCCGGACAGATAAAGGGGGTTCGCGATACCGAACACGCTGAGTACACACACCGCGACCTCCCGTTCACTACGGTAGGCAACGGACGGTGACCCCACCAGGAGATTGCGTATATGCGACGGTCCCTTTAGGCACACAATCGGCCAGAGTTGAGCAGAGGTGTGCAGGCGTCCCGTCAGGCTCCGGTCGCGCTGGTGCGCGAGCGAATCGCGTGGAGGGCGGGGCGTCGAGTAGCGTTGCCGACCATGCGTCTCGTCATCGCCCGGTGCTCCGTCGACTACGCCGGCCGGCTCACCGCCCACCTTCCCTCGGCTCCCCGTCTGATCCTGGTCAAGGCGGACGGCAGCGTCTCGATCCACGCCGACGACCGGGCCTACAAGCCCCTCAACTGGATGTCGCCGCCGTGCACGCTGAAGGAGGGGAGCGGTGACGAGGAAGGCGTCTGGACCGTCGTGAACAAGGCGGGCGAGAAGCTCATCATCACGATGGAGGAGGTCCTGCACGACTCCTCGCACGAACTCGGCGTGGATCCGGGGCTGATCAAGGACGGCGTGGAAGCGCACCTCCAGGAGCTGCTGGCCGACCGCATCGAAACGCTCGGCGACGGCTACACGCTCATCCGGCGCGAGTACATGACCGCGATCGGCCCGGTGGACATCCTCTGCCGCGACGCCGAGGGGCAGACGGTGGCGATCGAGATCAAGCGCCGGGGTGAGATCGACGGCGTGGAACAGCTCACCCGCTACCTGGAACTCCTCAACCGCGACCCGCACCTGGCCCCGGTCCGAGGCATCTTCGCGGCCCAGGAGATCAAGCCCCAGGCGAAGGTCCTGGCGACCGACCGGGGCATCGGCTGCACGATCCTCGACTACGACGCCCTCCGAGGCATCGAGGACGACAAACTGCGCTTGTTCTGAACCCCCGAGCCCGCCGGGTACGCCCGCTTCCGAGCCCGCCGCGACGGCGCTCCACCACGGGGGTGCGGACCGGCGGTGCCGAACCCGCTCAGGCCGGTGCGGCACCGCCGGCCACCGCCGTGGGGACTGAGCGCCGTCGCGGCGGTTCGAAAGTGAGCGGCGGACACCGGTGAGCGCCGGGTACGGCTGAGGGCCGGTCTCCGAAGCGGGGGCCGGCCCTCGGGCGTGGGTCAGATGACGGTGCCGGTGGAGGTGCCCGGGGTGACGCTCTCGGAGGCGCTGGACGTGGTGACGGACGGGGAGTCGGAGACCGGACCGCTGGCGCTGTCCGTCGTGGACGGGGTGTCGGACGGCACCGGCGAGGTCGAGTCCGACGGGGGCGCCGAAGTGGACGGCGTGGTCGACTTCGACGGGCTCGCGGACGGCGAATGCGAAGTCGACCTCGTGGGGATCGGTGACGTGGACGGCACGTGGGTCGTGCCGCCGCCCGACGTGCCCTTCGTCCCGCTCGGCGTGGCCGACGGTGTCGCCGTGTCCGTCGGGGCGGTCGGGTCGTCCGAGGTGCCCAGGGTGCCGTCCGGGCCGGGGTTCGTCGGCCTGGTCGTCGGGGCGCCCTGGTTCGACGTGCCCGAACTCTGCCCCGGGTCCGCCCCCGTGCTCCCGTCGCCCGTGCCCTCGCTCGCCGAAGGCTTGACGCTGACGTTGTTGGACGGGTTGTCGGCGTTGTCATGGGAGGTCATGCCGAGGCCGACCACGGTGCCGAGGACCGCCGTGAGCAGGACGCCCGAGCCGACCGCCACCAGGTTGCGGCGGGCCATCCGGCCGAGCCCCGCGACACCGCCCCGGCGTACCGGCTGCTGCTCGACGCGTGGGGTGACGAACGTGTCCGAGGTCGGGGAGTGCACGGCCGGGAAGGGCCTGGTGACCCCGCCCGCCGGGGATATGGACTCCTCGTGCCGGGCGTCGGGGACCTCGTCGCCCGACATCGCCGCGAGGACGGGCAGCACCTCGCCCGAGCGGTCGGCGACCAGGGCCAGCGCCCGCCGGCCGGCCGTCGTGCCCCGCTTGTCGGACAGCGCGCCGTGCAGTCCGATCGACGCCTCCAGTTCCGCGCGGGCCCGGTCGAGCAGGCCGCCGCAGAGCGCGAGTATGCCCAGCTCGTGGTGGAAGTAGGCCTGGTCGCCGACCGCACCGGCGAGCCGGGAGGCCTCCGCCCCGGCCCGCAGGGCGCGCTCCCAGGCGCTCCAGTGGAGCCCCGCGGCGAACGCGGGGGCGGCCGTACGGGCCAGTCGTACCGGCGTGGACTCCTCGCCCTCCGCGGGCGGCACCGTGGCCGGGACCACGACCGCCAGGGCGGCGAGGATCGCGTCGGCCTCGGCGCAGACCCGCTCGGGGGTGACCGACGGGTGCCCGGCCCACCAGGCGTAGTGCCGGGCGGCGGCGAGCGCCTGGGCCTCGATGTCGTCGGCGTATCCCGCGGCCTCCAGCTGCTGCTGGACGCCCGAGGCGAGGCGGTAGCGGGAGCCCACCGGGGACACCAGTCCGCAGCCCGCCAGTTCGCCGAGGGCCGCGTCCGCGTGGGTGTCGCCGACGAGGGCCGGCAGATGCGCCTGGTGCGGCACCTCGCCGCCGAGGGCGACCGCGAAGCGCAGGGTGGCGCGGGCGGAGGCGCTGAGGCGGGCGGCGAGCAGCGGGGCGGGCGCGGCGGCCTCGCCGAGGGAGGGCAGCGGTGCCTCCTCGACGGCCTCGGTGTCGATCGGCGCGTCGGTCGGCAGGGCGTCCTCGAAGACGCCGAACTCGTCGACGGCGCCGGTGCTGGCGCGCCGCTGGTCGCGCTGGAGCAGCAGCGCGCCGGCCTGGACGAACCGCAGGGGCAGGCCCTCGGACTCGAACCAGAGGTCGCCGGCCCAGTTGGCCTCCTCCTCGCTGAGCACCCGGCCGACCGTGCGCTCCAGGATGTCCACTCCCCCGGCCCGGTCCAGGCCGCCGAGGACGACCTCCTCGACGGCGGAGTCGGCGGACGGCGCCGGTACGTCCGGGGTGGCGCCGAGCAGGAAGGCGCACTCGGGGGTTGCGTCGATCAGCTCGTCGAGCCCGGCGCCGCCGAACTCGAGGTCGTCGAGGACGACGACCGCGCCGATGTCCCGGACCAGTTCGAGGAGCTCCTCGTGGTCCGGGCGGTACTCGGGCGCCTTGTGGACGGCGTGGAAGAGGTCGCGCAGGAGGTCGTCGGGTGCCCGGTGGAAGCCCGTGAGGCGGACCACGCCGTCGGGGGCGAGGTCGGAGCAGTCGTCGGCGACCAGGTCGAGGAGCGCGGTGCGGCCGGAGCCCGCGGGGCCGGTGAGGCGTACGGAGCGGCCGCGGGCGAGGAGGCGTACGAGCCGCTCGCGGTCGTCCTGGCGCTCCAGGAGCGGCAGCTCGGGCCGGGCGGGGCCGGGGGGTACCGGCGGCCGGGCGGCGCGCTCGTACTCGGCGCGCTCGGCGGCGGTGCGCTTCTCGGGTCGTGCGGGGCGTTCGGTCGGCGGGCAGGGTTCTATCTCGCTGCCGTCGACCGGGTTCACCGTCAGCAGGAAGTCGCCGGTGACCAGCCGCGCCGTGCGGGCGAGCGGCGGTGCGCTCTGGCCGAAGTCGTTGGTCAGGGATTCCCTGGGCGGGCGCTGGCGCGGCGTGGTGCCGTCGCCGTCATGGCCGTACGCCTCGGGTCCCGGGTTGATCGGGTCCATAGGTTCCTAGCCCCCCAAAAGCGTCGTGTGCCGTGCATACCGGCCCCTCCCGGCCTGTTGCACACTGCGCTGTCGCTTCTGGTCCGGGCCCGCGCTCGAAGGGTGGCAAGGCAGCGGGCGACCGAACCTTAAACCTTGGCACAGTATCTACGACAGCCCGGGGTGCCGTGCCGTCCGAGACGTCACAGTCTCATGAGGATTGCACCTGACGTGGGCCGATGACCCGGTACCCGCCGGGGGCGGTGTCACACCCGGGGCAGCGACTCCACTCCGATGCCCCCCTCGATCGCCAGGATCCGGTGCAGCCGGGTGGCCACCAGCAGGCGCTGCATCTGCGGTGGTACCCCGCGCAGCACCAGGCGGCGGCCGCAGCGGCCGGCCCGCCGGTGGGCCCCCATGATCACGCCGAGTCCGGTGGCGTCCCAGGAGTCCAGCTCGGACAGGTTCAGCACCAGGTCGCCGACTCCGTCGTCGACGGCCGTGTGCAGGACCGTGCGGGCGTCCGCCGCGCTGCGGACGTCGAGGCGGCCCCCGACGACCAGCTCGGCGTGGTCGCCCCTGATGTACATATGCGCTCCCCGAGAGTGCGTGTCCTACTCCGTGAAAAGTGCTGTCCGTCGATGCAACCTCTGACGGCGTTCACCGGTCAGAGGTTGCCATCTGTAAGCGAACCGATACCGAATTCACCCCAGAGGGTGAAGCATCCGGGGACCGATGTCTCAGTACGTGTAGAAGCCCTGCCCGCTCTTGCGTCCGATGTCACCTGCGTCAACCATCCGGCGCATCAGCTCCGGCGGGGCGAACTTCTCGTCCTGCGACTCGGTGTAGATGTTGCCGGTGGCGTGCAGCAGGATGTCGACACCGGTGAGGTCGGCCGTGGCCAGCGGGCCCATGGCGTGACCGAAGCCCAGCTTGCAGGCCAGGTCGATGTCCTCGGCGGTGGCGACGCCCGACTCGTAGAGCTTGGTGGCCTCGACGACGAGCGCCGAGATCAGCCGGGTCGTCACGAAGCCGGCGACGTCCCGGTTGACGACGATGCAGGTCTTGCCGGTGGACTCGGCGAACTCCCGCGCGGTGGCGAGGGTTTCGTCGCTCGTCTTGTAGCCGCGGACCAGCTCGACGAGCTGCATCATCGGCACCGGCGAGAAGAAGTGGACACCGACGACCCGTTCGGGGTGCTCGGTGGCCGCCGCGATCTTGGTGATCGGGATGGCGGAGGTGTTGGAGGCGAGGACGGTCTCCGGGCGCACGATCTTGTCGAGCGCACGGAAGATCTCGTGCTTGACCTCCAGCTTCTCGAAGACGGCCTCGACCACGACGTCCGCGTCGGCGACCGCGTCCAGGTCGGTGGTCGTGGTGATGCGGGCCAGGGCGGTGTCGGCGTCGTGCGCCTCCAGCCTCCCCTTGCTCACGAACTTGTCGTACGAGGCCTGGATGCCGCCGACGGCACGGTCCAGCGCCTCGTCGGTGACGTCACGCAGGACCACGTCCCAGCCGGCCTGGGCGGCGACCTGGGCGATGCCCGAACCCATCAGGCCGGCACCGATGACGGCAAGTTTCCGTGCCACTCCGCTCCCCTTACACGCTGTTCAGGTATGCCTCTTGGCCGGACCCTAGCGCCGGGAGCGTCCGGGAGACCCGGTAAGTAATGCGTGTCACGGTCTCAGGGGGTGAGACAACCGTCACGTCCCGTCAGGCGACCGCGTCGGCACGGGTCATTCAGCGCCCCGCACGGCGTAGTTGAGGACCCGCTCGCTCAACAGGTCCTCCATGTCGTCGAGGAGGACCAGTACCTCCCGGGAGACTTCGCGTGGATCGCGCGCCTTGACCATTTCGCGTCCGATGACCGCCATGACCGTACTGTGCACCCAGCCGAGCTGACCGGCGATCAGCTCGGGCATCAGGTCGTCGGCCGCGGCGCCGGTCTCCTCGCGCAGGGCGCCTTCGAGGTTGGCCTGGACCTCCTGCCCGATCGCCCACAGCCGGGAGCGCAGCGCGGGCGCGTCCTCGATGACGCGCATGAAGGCGGAGTACCCGGGGATCAGGCCGACCCGGGGCGACACCGCCTCGACCTCCTCGCGCAGCTCCCGCAGGACGGCGGCCGCGGCGGACTCGCCCTGGTGCCGCCCGCGCACCCAGCGGGCCAGCCGGTCGACCACCCCGGCGGAACGGTCGAAGAAGAGGTCCTCCTTCGCCGGGAAGTAGTTGTAGACGGTGTTGACGGAGACATCGGCGGCCGCGGCGATCTCCGCGACCGTCACGGCGTCGAAGCCGCGCTCGACGAACAGGCCCGTGGCGACATCGGAGATGTACTGCCGGGTCTGCCGCTTCTTCCGCTCCCTGAGCCCTTCCGTCATGCCCGCATCGTAACCGTACCTGGGTTCCCTCAAATTTTGGGGACATTGCAAATTTTCAGAGACTCTGTTTTTCTGGGCGGCATGACAGCAGTCATCAGCGCGGCCGGACTGGCCCGCACCTTCCAGACCAGAAGCGGCCCGGTGGAGGCCGTGCGCGGGGTCGACCTCACCGTCCGCGAGGGCGAGATCCTCGGCTTCCTCGGCCCGAACGGCGCCGGCAAGACCACCACCCTGCGCATGCTCACGACCCTGCTCGCGCCGACCGGGGGCACCGCCTCGGTGGCCGGCTGCGACCTGGCGACCGATCCGGCCGGAGTGCGGCGCGCGTGCGGATACGTGGCACAGTCGGGCGGGGTCGACACGAACATCGGCGTCCGGGAGGAACTCGTCACCCAGGGCCGCCTCTACCGCCTGACCAAGGCCCGGGCGGCCGCCCGGGCCCGGGAACTGGCGGACGACCTGGGCTTCGCCGACCTGCTCGACCGCAAGTGCGGCGCACTCTCCGGCGGTCAGCGGCGGCGCCTCGACATCGCGATGGCCCTCACCCACCGCCCGGACGTGCTCTTCCTCGACGAGCCGACGACCGGCCTGGACCCGGGCAGCCGGGCCGACCTGTGGGACCTGGTCCGCCGGCTGCGCGCCGAGGACGGCACCACCGTCTTCCTGACCACCCACTACCTGGACGAGGCCGACGCCCTCGCCGACCGCCTGGTCGTCGTCGACCAGGGCGTGGTCGTGGCCGAGGGCACGCCGAGCGCCCTCAAGCTCCGGTACGGCGGCTCGATCGACGCGAGCCTCCAGGACACCTTCCTCGCCATCACCGGCCGCGGGCCCTCCCCGGCCGACGCGACCCCCGTAGCCGTATAGGAATCCGGAAGACATGCTGCTCCACGACACCGGCCTCATCTACGGCCGCTACCTTCGCCAGTCCCTGCGCTCCCGCTTCGCCCTGCTCTTCGGCGTACTGATGCCGTTGCTGTACCTGCTGTTCTTCGGGCCGCTGCTGACGCGTCTGCCGTTGGGCTCCCGCGGCACCAGCTGGCAGGTGCTCGTCCCGGGCCTGCTGCTGCAACTGGGCCTGTTCGGGGCCTCCTTCGCCGGATTCGCGGTCATCATCGAGAACGGCCAGGGCGTGGTGGAGCGGATGCGCGTGACGCCCGTCAGCCGTCTCGCGCTGCTGCTGGGCCGCGTCCTGCGCGACGCGACGGTCTTCGTCTTCCAGGCCGTGCTGCTCGTGCTCGCTGCGGTACTGATGGGCCTGCGCGCCCCGCTGCCCGGCATCCTGATCGGATTCGCCTTCGTGGCCCTGCTGACCGTCTCGCTGGCGTCGCTGTCGTACGCGCTGGCCTTCAAGGTCCGCACGCCGCAGGAGTTCGGACCGATGATCAATGCCCTGACCATGCCGTCCATGCTGCTGTCCGGCCTGATGCTTCCGATGACGCTGGCGCCGGCCTGGCTGGACGTCCTGTCCCACTTCGTGCCGTTCCGCTACCTGGTGGACGCGGTACGGGACGCGTACGTCGGCTCGTACACGACCGCCCACATGCTGTACGGCGCGCTGGTGGCCCTCGGCTTCTCGGCACTCGCCGTGACAGTGGGCACACGCGTCTTCCGCACGGCCGGAGCGTAACCAGGGCCTCCTGATGGATCTCCGCGGCGTCGCGACGCCCGGCACGCACGCTCGACGCACGGGGTGGCGGCCCAGGTGGCTCCGCCACATGACCCGCCACCCCGCACGCCGATCGCACGCACCGAACACCGCTCCTTCTCCCACGGAGATCCATC
>NZ_JBEYJU010000147.1:0-13927 GCF_040703965.1 Streptomyces sp. NPDC006655
CCCCCAGCCTCCGGCCGGGGGGACCCCCAGAGCACGCACCTGACGCCGCGCGGCCGCCCTCCGGGCGACGACGGGAATTGTCAGACAGGCCCTAGGACGTCCCGGGGGCGACTGCGGGCCACGGACGTTCACAGGCAGCCTTTGCCGCCACTAGGGCCGTTCGGAACCTCCTCATTGCCCCCGGCAGGTGCACACTGGACAGCGGGACGAGTGCCTGACTGCGGGGTGGTGCACATGCAGAGCCGCTTCCGGAGCGACCGGCGGCTGACCGTGCGGATGACGGTCACGCTGTTCCTGCTCGGGTTGTTGTACGTGGTGTTCGTCGCCGCGTTGATCGTGCTGCTGAAGTCGTGGCTGCTGGTCGTCGTGCTGGTGGGCGCGATGTTCGTGGCACAGTTCTGGTACTCCGACCGGATCGCGATGTTCGCCATGCGCGGCCGGGTCGTGGAGCGCGAGGAGTATCCGGAGCTGCACGCGGTGGTGGACCGGCTGTGCGCCATCGCCGACATGCCCAAACCGGTGGTCGCCGTGTCGGACATGGACATGCCGAACGCGTTCGCGACCGGGCGGAATCCCGATCACGCCGTCGTCTGCGTGACCACCGGGCTGCTGCGGCGCCTGGAACCCGCCGAACTGGAGGGCGTGCTCGCACACGAGCTGTCCCACGTGGCCCACAAGGACGTCGCCGTGATCACGATCGCGTCGTTCCTCGGCGTGATCGCCGGACTTATCGTGCGGTTCGCCTTCTACTCGCAGCTCTTCGGCGGCGGGCGCCGGGACCAGAACACCGCCGCCGTCTTCGCCGCCGTCATCGGTGTCTCCGCGGCCGTGTACGCGATCAGCTTCCTGCTGATCCGGGCACTGTCCCGGTACCGGGAGCTGGCCGCCGACCGGGCCGCCGCCCATCTCACCGGCCGCCCCTCCGCCCTCGCCTCCGCGCTCACCAAGGTCTCCGGCGACATCGCCCGGATCCCGACCAAGGACCTGCGGACGGCCCAGGCCTTCAACGCGTTCTACTTCACCCCGGCGACCGGCAAGGAGCCCGGCATCGAGCGCTTCTTCTCCACCCACCCGCCCCTGGAGCAGCGTCTTGAGCAGCTGGGGCGGATCTCGGCGGAGCTGGGTGAGGCGGCGACGCCCGGGAAGGCCGGGTGAGCATGGGGTTCCTGGACATCCTGCTCGGCCGCACCAAGCCCGTCGCACCCGATCTCGACCAGCTCTTCGCCCTGCCGTCGGCCGCCGTGACCCTGGAGGCGGCGGCCGGGTTCACCCCGACCGGCGGGGGTGCGGTGTGCTTCGCGACCGTCGAGGGCGCGGCCTTCGAGCAGACCCACCACGAGGTGCAGGC
The DNA here is from genome assembly GCF_040703965.1 of Streptomyces sp. NPDC006655. Lineage (NCBI taxonomy): Bacteria > Bacillati > Actinomycetota > Actinomycetes > Kitasatosporales > Streptomycetaceae > Streptomyces > Streptomyces sp. NPDC006655. The sequence goes on from NZ_JBEYJU010000147.1 coordinate 1,349, forward strand.
ACTGCTCGACGCGGACGCGGACCGCGGCGGGGTGCCGGTGGAGCTGCGCCAGGACGACTACGGGTACTCCTGGCTGGTCTCGCGACGCTCCCCCGACCAGCTCGTACAGCTGGTCAACGACCTGCACGCGGTGAACAGTTCGATGGAGGTCAACGGCTTCGGCCCCCAACTCCTGTGCTCCCTGGCCACCTTCACCGACGCCCGCGCCCGCCGCCTCGCACTGGTCTACCTCTACAAGCGAGGTACTTTTTACCCCTTCGCCCCGCTCTCCGACACCTCCCAGCGGCGGGACAGCGCCCTGGAGCTCCAGGTGAAGGCGGTGCTCGCGAACGATCTGCGGATCGAGCAGGACCTAAGTCGGTGGTTCCCGGTGTGGGGTGCCCCCGGTCTCTGAGCGGCCGGGGGACCTGGCTACCGGCCCTTCTCGCGCTGCTGGCGCCGGACCTCCAGGGGGCGTTCGCGGCGGTAGCGGCGCTCCCACCTGGCCTGGCGGTCACGGCGGGCCCGGTACGTCTTGTAGTCGTCGGCCATGCCCCCGCCCCTTCCGGACGAGCCGCCCGACGAGGGAGCCGAGGCCGAGTCCCGGCCGTAGCGGATGTACAGGAAGAGCAGGGCGACCGCGGCGAGCCACCAGGTGTGGTTGCCGAATCCGAGGACGACCAGGACGACGGTTCCGGAGAGGACGATGGTGCCCATGACGGGCCTCCGTGGCGTGGGTGTGTGAGCGGTCCGACGGACCCGACGGCACGCGGGGGGGGACGGGCGGCCGTCCGTCGGTGTGCGGTGTGCGGTGTGCGGTGTGCGGTGTGCGGTGTGCGGTGTGCGGTGTGCGGTGTGCGGTGTGTTCAGCGTAGGCAACCGGTCACTGGGCGTGCATCCCGTTTTCGCCGGCGGCGGGTCCGGCTCAGACCCCGGGCGTCGCCGACAGGATCCCCGACGCGATGGCGGCCTCGAGGACGGCGTGGTCGGCGGTGGTCCGGTCGGCGTAGGCGAGGGCGAAGTCGGTGATCGCCCGGTCGAAGGTGTCGCTGCCGCCGAGGTAGCCGGCGATGGCGATGCGGTCGCCGGAACGGGCGTGGGCGCGGGCCAGTGTCGTACCGCACAGGGCGGCGTAGACGCGCAGCCCGGTCGGGTCCATGGCGGCGACCTCGATGGAGCCCTTCATGTCGCGCAGCTGGCGCCAGTAGAAGGCGCGGCCCTGGGGGCCGGTCATCCAGCCGAGGAAGATGTCGCCGGCGGCCTGGAGCAGCCGCTGTCCGGCGACCACCCGGTGGCCCTGGTGGGTGTGCGGGCCGCTCGGCAGGTAGGGGTCGAGCACGGATGCCCGGGCCTCCTTGATCTGCAGGAACAGCGGGTCGTCGGCGTCGCGGCCGGCGAGGAGCACGATGAAGCAGCGGGTGCCGACGCTGCCGACGCCGACGACCTTGCGGGCCGCGTCGACGAACCGGTAGCGGTCCAGGAGGAGCCGGCGTTCCTCGGCGAGGGTGGAGCGGTAGTCGCTGAACGCCTTGCGGAGCAAGGCCATGTCCGCGGCGCCCGCCGGTTCCAGCAGGGGCGGGTCCTGGATGATGCGGCGCTGTCCTCCGGTCACCTCGGTGAGTCTCCCGAGCGCGTGCAGGCTGGTGCGGCGCCGGGCCCGGCTGAGGCTGTCCTCGATCCGGCGCCGTCGGCGCGCGGAACGGACCAGGGTGGTGAGGCTGTCGGCGTCCACGCGCTCGTACCAGACCGCGAGTTCGCCGAGTCCCGCCAGCCGCCGCACGGCGGTCCGGTAGGCGGCGACGGCCGCCTGCGTCGCGGTCCGCGCCTGCGGGTCGCTGTGGCCGTTCTCGCGGGCGGCGACGGCGACGGAGGCGGCGAGCCGTTTGACGTCCCATTCGAAGGGGCCGGGGAACGTCTCGTCGAAGTCGTTCAGGTCGAAGAGCAGGGCCCGCTCGGGTGAGGCGTAGAGCCCGAAGTTCAGCAGGTGGGCGTCGCCGCAGAGCTGCACGGTGAGGCCGGTGTGCGGCTGGGCGGCGAGGTCGGCGGCCATCACGGCGGCGGCACCGCGCAGGAACGCGAACGGTGAGGCGGCCATCCTCCCGTACCGGATGGGCAGCAGTTCGGGCAGCCGGTCGCGACCCTGGCGTTCGAGTAGGGCGACGGGGTCGGGCCGGTCCACCGAGGGCAGCCACAGGGCCTGCGCGGACCGGGGGGCGCGCTTGCGGGCGGCCTTGCCGCGGGCGGCGCGGTCGGCGGGTGTGGACATCCGGCGCTCCCCTCGGTCGCTGCTCCCTCCGTCACCTGCTGATCGCAGTGAAGAGCGTGCGGCGGGGCGTGCGCATGCCGGACCCGGCGAACGGGTGACGCCGGGCGGCGGGCGCCGTGAGGAATCGCGGCGCCCGGCGCCGTGAGGAATCGCTCGCGGCGCCCGGCGCCTTCGGTTCAGCGCGCGTCACGCATTCAGCGCGCGTATCGCATCAGCGCCCGCACCATGTGACACGTCGTGTCCGACGGCGGGTGGACTCCGATGCTCTCCGCCGTGCTCCGTATCGTCTCGTTCCGCGCCTGGTTCGGCAGGTAGACGCCGGAGTCGAGCAGGGCGATGGCGAGGCGCATGGCCTTGAGACGGCGGTTGTGCGTGACGTACCAGTCGCGGGGCCGCCCGGCCGGCAGCGGGCGCTTCTCCACCGGCGCGTAGGGCGAGTCGAGCACGACGGCACGCTTCGCGGTGGACTGGGTCGGCAACGGCTTCGGCTTCAGGGCGGCAGCGGGCACGGGCATCCTCCTGTCGCGGTCAGAGGGCCCCCGGACACTCCGGCGACTCTCTCGAACACTGCCTCCAGTGTACTGGCCGCCACTGACAACGGGACAGGCCACAAGAGTGGTTAACTCCCCTGCTGGGAATGGGTATTTCGGCTGTGGCGCGATGGGCTCGAGAGGCCCGTACGACCGCTTCGGAAAATCGAACAGATCGCGTCCTGGACGGCGGCTCGCGTACGGTTTTCCGCATGGAGATCTGGATCAACCCCGCCTGCTCGAAGTGCCGTACCGCGATCAGCCTGCTCGACGCCGAGGGGGCCGACTACACCGTCCGCCGGTATCTGGAGGACGTGCCGACCGAAGCCGAGATCCGGGCCGTGCTGGAGCGGCTCGGGCTCGAACCGTGGGACATCACCCGCACCCAGGAGGCGGAGGCCAAGGAGCTGGGGCTGAAGGAGTGGGCGCGGGACGCGGGCGCGCGCGACCGGTGGGTCACGGCCCTCGCCGAGCACCCCAGGCTCATCCAGCGGCCGATCATCACCGCCGACGACGGGACGGCGGTCGTCGCCCGCACCGACGAGGCCGTACAGGAGGCGCTGGCCAGGGGCAAGAGCTGAACAACCCTCATCTCCGGTGTGACACACGCCACTTCGACGGCTCCTGTGACCGCTGAGTAACGACGTTCGATATCTCGTACCTAGCCACGTACGCTCCCCCACTTCCCTCAGGAGGCGCGCATGTCGCGTAGGAGAACCCTCGGAGCACAGAAGAAGATCGCGTTGCTGGTCGGCGCCGCGGCGGTCGCGGGCGGCGGGGCCTTCGCCCTGGCGACCACCTCGAACGCCGCGCAGAGCCCGCAGAACGCCAAGACGCTGTCGTCGGCCGCGGACTCGACCGTCTGCCGGGGGCTGGCCACGGCCCTCGGCAACAACGAGAAGTTCATCGCCGGGCAGCAGGCGAACCCGGACGCCCAGTCGGCGGCCCGGATCGCCAACCGGCAGGCGGTCATCGACCAGATCAAGGTCCAGCAGAAGGCGTCCGGTTGCGTCGTCGGGGAGTCGGCTCAGGGCTCCCAGGCGGCGAACGGCGCGCAGACGGGCGGGACCGGTCAGACGGGACAGGCGGGACAGACGGGACAGCAGAGCGCGGCACCCTCGCAGAGCGCGGCCACCGGCGGCGCGGCCACCGGCACCACAGGCGGCGCGGCCGCCGCCTCCGGGCAGCAGGTCTGCAAGGGCTCGACCGTCACCCTGTCCGGCGAGGCCGGCGCGCCTGCCGCCTCCAGCAACCAGTTCCCGGCGGGAACCACGCTGAAGGTCACCAACCTGGACAACAACAAGTCCACGACGGTGAAGGTCACCTCGGTCTCCGGCAGTTGCGTCCTGCTCAACAACGCGGCCTTCGAACAGGTCAGGGAGCCCGGCAAGTTCCTGATCCGGCGCGCGCTGATCGAGAAGGTCGGCTGACCGGGACGACCGGCTGAGGCCGCCGGGCCGCCGGCTTTCACGGAGGGAGAGCCGGCGGCCCGTGAGCCGCACCACAGAACCCCCGGGTAACACGGGGTTCACATACGGGCAATGATCGGGAAATCGCCTGTTGACAGGCTGCCGGGCAGAAAAGCGGCGCCCCGGTGCCGTAGCGCCGCTGCACCCGCAAGTGCGCCCGACCCACCCCCGAAGGATGTGGCCCGTGACCTTCAAGGCTGAGTACATCTGGATCGACGGCACCCAGCCGACGGCCAAGCTGCGTTCGAAGACGAAGATCATCGCGGGCGCCCCCGCCGGTCTGGACGCGCTGCCGATCTGGGGCTTCGACGGGTCCTCCACGAACCAGGCCGAGGGGCACTCCTCGGACCGTGTACTGAAGCCGGTCTTCACCTGCCCCGACCCGATCCGCGGCGGTGACGACGTCCTCGTCCTGTGCGAGGTCCTGGACATCGACTTCACCCCGCACCCCTCCAACACCCGCGCGGCGCTGGTCGAGGTCGCGGAGAAGTTCGCCGCCCAGGAGCCGATCTTCGGCATCGAGCAGGAGTACACCTTCTTCGACGGCGCCCGCCCGCTGGGCTTCCCCGAGGGCGGCTTCCCGGCCCCCCAGGGCGGCTACTACTGCGGTGTCGGCGCCGACGAGATCTTCGGCCGCGAGATCGTCGAGGCCCACCTGGAGAACTGCCTGAAGGCGGGGCTCGCGATCTCCGGCATCAACGCCGAGGTCATGCCCGGCCAGTGGGAGTTCCAGGTCGGCCCGGTCTCCCCGCTGGAGGTCTCCGACCACCTGTGGGTGGCCCGCTGGCTGCTCTACCGCACCGCCGAGGACTTCGGCGTCTCCGCCACCCTCGACCCCAAGCCGGTCAAGGGCGACTGGAACGGCGCCGGCGCGCACACCAACTTCTCCACCAAGGCGATGCGCGAGGGCTACGACGCGATCATCACCGCCTGCGAGTCGCTCGGTGAGGGCTCCAAGCCGCTCGACCACGTCAAGAACTACGGCGCCGGCATCGACGACCGCCTGACCGGTCTGCACGAGACCGCCCCGTGGGACAAGTACTCCTACGGCGTCTCCGACCGCGGCGCCTCGGTCCGCATCCCGTGGCAGGTCGAGAAGGACGGCAAGGGCTACATCGAGGACCGCCGTCCGAACGCCAACGTCGACCCGTACCTGGTGACCCGGCTGATCGTGGACACCTGCTGCTCCGCGCTGGAGAAGGCCGGCCAGGTCTGACCCGCGTCCTGTTCCTCCCTAAGGGGCGTCCGCCGTTCACCGGTGGGCGCCCCTTCCGGCTGCCCGCGGCCGCGTTGTCAGTGCCGCGTGCCATCGTGGGCGGCATGGAGATCGACGAGGTGCTCGCCGTCAACGCCTGGACGGAGAGCGGGCAGACGTACGTGTGGAGTGCGCCCGAGGAGCTGCGGGAGGCCGTGCGCGGGCTCGGCGGCGCCGGGAACCGGTTCCTGGTCGCGCAGCGCATCCCGGACCTGCCGGACGTGTTCGCGTAGATATGGCACGAGGAGGGCGGCGGCTACCGCCTCGAACACCGGCTGGGCGCGGCCCGGTTCTCCGGTACGGACCTCACGGACCCGGACCGGGCGGCGGACCTGCTGGTCGACTGGGCGCGGGAGGACGACGGCTGGGACGCCGGTGTCGACTGGGAGCCGGTCGCCGTACCGCCGCGCGAGGCGGCGCCCGCGCTCCCGCCCGGGGTGGCGGCCCGCGTCGAGGAACACGTGCGCGCGTTGCTGACGGAGGGCTACCTCGGCATCGACCGGCTCGTCGAGGAGACCGTTCACCTGATGGAAGAGGGTGAGCCGGTCTCCGCGGCGCAGGCCCGGGAGGTCGTGGAACGGCTCTGGGTGAAGCGGGTGACGGAGCAGCAGGCCTGGCACGGGCTCACCGACCCGGACCGGCTCACGCGGGCGTTCGCGGCCCTGGAGCGCGAAGGGATCGTGGCCCGCCAGGACTTCGCGTGCTGCCGTTCCTGCGGGTTGAGCGAAATAGGCGTCGAGGCGCGGGACGCGGACCGGACGCGGGGTTTCGTCTTCTTCCACCACCAGGGCACCCGTGGCGCCGCCGAGGGCCGGGGCCTCAGCCTCTACTACGGCGGCTTCGACGGCTCCGCCGGCACCACCGAGGCCGTCGGCCGTGCGGTCGTCGCCGCACTCGTGGACGCCGGGTTGTCCGCAGTGTGGGACGGCAATCCGGACAAGGCGATCGAGCTCACTCCGCTGACCTGGCACAAACGCCTGGTGGGGTGAGAGGGACGGGGTCGGTGCCGGGTCAGGGAGGCGTCCAACCAGTGAGAGAAGGGTCCTGTTTCCGGGCTGTGTCTGCTTCAATATGCGCATGGCCAGCTTCCAGAACCACACCGCGACGGGTCGCCATGACCTCGAGCCGTTCTGGCCTTCCCGTCAGCACCACGACTTCGACCGGGTGTGTTGCCGCGCGATGAACGCGCGGGCCCTCTAAAGCCGTACACCCCCGGCCTTCGGCCAGCGCGGAACGCAGTACGTCCCGGCGCGCCCGACCACGAATCGCGGCCGTCGTCCCGACCGACGAACTCCTCGCGCGAAAGAGCTGACGTCTCATGGCGACCACTCGTTCCCTCTCCCCCGCTCCCGCCCTCGCCGCCTCCCCCGCTCCCCGGCACCGGCTGCGTGCCGTCGACCGGGACGAGGTCGTGGACATGGCGGACCTGCTGCCGCCCGGCGCCACCTGGCTGCCCGCGCCGCAGCACACCCTGCCCACCCTGCCGGGCCAGCCGCCGATGATCGGCTACCTGGTGCTGGTCCCGGCGGACCAGCAGCCGCCGTTCCTGCCGGTCGCGGTCCCGGACCGGCCGGTGGACGCCGGCGAGGCGCCGGGCGCGGCGCCGGGCGCGGCGCCGGCCGCCGTCGGCGAGCCGCTCGTGACCGTCGACAGCGTGCAGCGCACCGCGCAGGTCGACGGGCGGGAACTCGACCTCACCTACCTGGAGTTCGAGCTGCTCGCCCATCTGGTCGCGCACCCGAACCGGGTGCACACCCGGGACCAGCTGGTCACCACGGTCTGGGGCTACGGCCATGTCGGCGACGGCCGCACGGTCGACGTCCACGTCGCCCGCCTGCGCCGCAAGCTGGGCGCGGAACACCGCCGGGCGATCCAGACGGTCCGCCGCGTCGGGTACAAGTACACCCCGCCGACAGGCCGCTGAACCGACAGCGAGCGGCCCGGTCGGTGCTCTCGGGCACCGGGGGGCCGGCACGGCGGCCCGCGGCGATCGGGCCGCCGCCGTCGTGGGGACGCGCTCTGCTGTCGGCAGATCGGCGTTCCACGGGGCGGCGAGGCCGGGCACGATCATCGGCATGAGACTTCTTGTGCTGGGTGGTACGGAGTTCGTGGGGCGGGCCGTCGTCGAGGCGGCGCTCGGGCGCGGTTGGGAGGTGACCGTATTCAATCGGGGGCACCGGCAGTCCCCGCCGGAGGTGCGCTCGCTGCGGGGCGACCGCACCGCGCCCGAGGGCCTCGCCGCGCTCGCCGACGGCACAGAGTGGGACTCGGTCGTCGACACCTGGTCGGCCGCGCCCCGGGCGGTGCGGGAGACGGCGCGGCTGCTGCGGGGCCGCGCAGGACGGTATGTGTACGTGTCGAGCTGCTCGGTGTACGAGTGGCCGCGCCCGGCCGGTCACACCGAGGACACCCCGGTGGTGACGGGCGCCGCCGCGGACGCGGAGCAGACCGAGTACGCGCAGGACAAACGGGGCGGCGAGCTGGCCGCCGTCGAGTCCTTCGGCACGGACGGCTCGGTCCTCGTACGCGCCGGGCAGATCCTCGGGCCGTACGAGAACGTGGGCAGGCTGCCGTGGTGGCTGAACCGGATCGCGCGGGGCGGCCCGGTCCTCGCACCGGGCCCGCGGGATCTCGCCCTCCAGTACGTGGATGCCCGGGACCTCGCCGCGTGGACCCTCGGCGCGGTCGAGCGGGGCCTTTCGGGGCCGTACAACCTGGTCGGCCCGACCGGGCACACCACGATGGGCGAACTCCTCGACACCTGCCGCCGGGTGACCGGCTCGGACGCCGAACTGCGCTGGACGCCGCCGGAGTCGATCCTGGCCGCCGGGATCGAGCCGTGGATGCAGCTCCCGGTGTGGCTGCCGCCGGACAGCGAGCTGTACGACTGCATGTACGGCATGGACATCTCCCGGGCCCTGGCGACGGGCCTGGTGTGCCGGCCCGCCGAGGAGACGGTGGCCGACACGTGGCGCTGGCTCCAGGGGATCGGCGGGGTGGCGCCGGCGCGCGAGGACCGGCCGGCCGTGGGCCTGGCCCCCGATGTCGAGGCGCGGGTGCTCGGGGTTCCGGGGGGCGGGTCGTGATCCGGGTGCGGGTCGGTGGGGGCTGGAACGCGCCCCCGCGGGGCAGCCGCCGGTCCGAAACGGCCCCGCGCCCCGGGGCGCTTCCCTTCGGGGTGCTTGCCCTCACGGGCGTTCCGGGTCCCCGGGGTGTACCTGGCATCACCCCCTGACCGGGGGCTTCGGACCAGTGACCGGGGTCCGTGGGGTCGGACAGACTGACGGCCATGACGACGAACACGAACAGCGGCGGCCTGCGCGAGCGGGCCCGGGAGGTGCTGCTCGCCGCCGTGCGGGGGCTGGTGCTGGCGCTGGTGATCCTGCCGGTCTCCGTCCTCTGCTTCACCCTGACCGCGGTCTCGGTCGCGCTGATCCCGATCGGCGTCGGCATCGTCACGACCCCCTCGGTCCTGGGCGCGACGCGACGGGTGGCGGACGTGCGGCGACGGCTCGCGTACGAGTGGTGCGGGGTGCGGATCCGGTCGGCGTACCGGCCGCTGCCGGCGGACGCCAACCCGTGGGCCAGGACCTTCGGGATGCTGCGGGACCCGCAGGTCGGGCGGGACGTGCTGTGGCTGTTCGTCGACATGACGGCCGGGTTCGTGACCGCGCTGCTGCCCGCGGTGCTGCTGTTCTATCCGTTCGAGGGGTTCGCGGTGGCCGCCGGGCTGTGGCGGGTGCTCGCCGACGGCGGCACCTACTGGTACGGCTTCGTGCCGGTCTCCGGCCCGTCCACCGCGTTCGGGGCCGCGGCCACCGCCGCCGTCCTGCTGGTCGGCGCCTGGTACCTGTGCCCGCGGCTGCTCGTCGCCCACTTCCGGCTGAGCCGCGCCGTCCTCGACCCCGGCCGGGGTGAACTCGTGGAGCGGGTGCGGGTGCTGACGGAGAGCCGGAAGGACGCCGTGGACACCTCGGCGGCCGAGCTGCGCCGGATCGAACGGGATCTGCACGACGGGGCGCAGGCCCGGCTGGTCGCGATGGGCATGGACCTCGGGACCGTGGAGCTGCTGCTGGACAAGGACCCGGTGCAGGCGCGGGAACTGCTCGCGCGGACCCGGCGGGCCTCCGTGGAGGCCCTGGGCGAGCTGCGGGACCTGGTCCGGGGCATCCACCCGCCGGTGCTGGCCGAGCGTGGCCTCGGGGACGCCGTACGGGCGCTGGCGCTGCGGCTGCCGGTGCCGACGGAGGTGACCGTGGAGCTGCCCGGACGGGCGGACGCGCCGGTGGAGTCGGCCGCGTACTTCGCGGTGAGCGAGGTGCTGACCAACGCGGTCAAGCACTCCGGCGCCGACCGGATCTGGGTGGACCTGCACCACGTGGCGGACGGCGGCGGCATGCTGCGGATCTCGGTCACGGACCACGGCAGGGGTGGAGCGGTGGTCGGCGCGGGCTCGGGTCTTGCCGGGGTGGAGCGACGACTGGGTACATTCGACGGCGTCCTGGCCGTCAGCAGCCCCGCGGGCGGTCCCACCATGGTCACCATGGAGATTCCGTGCGTGTTGTCCTAGCCGAGGACCTGTTCCTGCTGCGCGACGGACTGGTCCGGCTGCTGGAGGCCTACGGCTTCGAGATCGCCGCCGCCGTCGAGTCCGGTCCCGAACTGGCGCGTGCCCTGGCCGAGTTGGACCCGGACGTGGCCGTGGTGGACGTACGGCTGCCGCCCACGCACACCGACGAGGGGCTCCAGTGCGCGCTCAGGGCCCGGCGGGACCGGCCGGGGCTGCCGGTGCTGGTGCTCTCCCAGCACGTGGAGCAGCTGTACGCGCGGGAGTTGCTGGCCGACGGCAGCGGCGGGGTGGGATACCTGCTGAAGGACCGGGTGTTCGACGCGGAGCAGTTCGTGGACGCCGTACGGCGGGTCGCGGCGGGCGGTACGGCCATGGACCCCCAGGTGATCCAGCAGTTGCTGGCCCGGCGCGCCGACGACCGGCCGCTGGGCGGCTTGACACCGCGCGAGCGGGAGGTGCTGGAGCTGATGGCGCAGGGCCGCTCGAACGCGGCGATCGCCGGGCAGCTCGTCGTCACGGAACGGGCCATCGCCAAACACACCTCCAACATCTTCACCAAACTGGGACTGGAGGTGTCGGACGATGACAATCGGCGCGTCCTCGCGGTGCTGGCCCACCTCGACCGCGATCGCTGATTTTCCCGGAACTTCCGCAGCTCAAACGGCTGTTGTGGCCCAAGTGCGTAACGAATCTCTGATGAATTTGTGAGTCGGCTGAACACCTCTGAGATGAGGACCGTATGAGAGGGCGCCGCTTCACTCCTGTCGGGCGCCTCGATGCCGCCCCGCAAGGAAGGTCTGAGGAGTTCCATGGGACGCAACATACGCAAACGCCGCTCGCCGCTGGCCGTCAAGGCCATTGCCGCATCCGCGGCCATAGCGCTCGGCGGGGGCGGGCTGCTCTGGGCGCAGATGAACGCTTCGGCTCACGAGTCGAACAACGCCGCCCAGAACTACACGAAGGCCGCTGCCGCCACGGTGGCGACCATCGCCTGCCCGGACGTCGGCCAGAAGCTGACGAGCGTGCCGGCCGCTGCCAAGCAGGGGGTGGCCACGGAGCTCGCCAACCTCGACAAGCAGATCACCGAGGCCTACTCCCGGCTCGCCTCCACCCGCCAGGCCCAGGCGGGCGACGCGAGCTTCGTGCAGAACGCGATCGTCGGCCCCCTGAAGGAGAAGCGGGCGGCCACGATCGACCGGATCAGGATCGACGTCACCCGGGTCGGCGGCCAGTTCGACAACTCGCTGTCGCAGCTCGCGGCCTGCACCACGCAGACCACGAACCAGACCACCGCGGGCGGTGGCGGTAACAACGGTGGCAAGGGCAACAACAACGGCCAGAACAACAACGGCGGTCAGAACAACAACGGCCAGAACGGCAACAACGGCCAGGCCTCGGCCGCCCCGAGCGCCAGCACCCCGGTCGACGTCGGCATCGGCGGGCAGGCCGGCAACGGCCCGACGGCCGCGGACTTCGTGGACATCACGAAGGTCGCCGCCAACGTCCAGGGCAAGCCGCAGAACGGCGCCCAGGCCTCGACCGGTTCCTTCGTCACCAAGTGCGGTGTGAACGCGAACAAGAACCACAACACCGACAACGTGATCGTGGCGCCCGGCGTGAGCAACGGCGCGCACCACCTGCACGACTACGTCGGCAACCAGAAGGTCAACGCGTTCTCCACGAACAACTCGCTGATCGCGGACCAGACCAGCTGCCAGAACAAGAGCGACCTGTCGGCCTACTACTGGCCGGTGATCCGCGAGCAGAACGGCACGAAGGACTTCGACCAGAACGCGCCCGGCGGTGGCACCGAGGGCAACGTCGGCAAGATCCTGACCCCGGTCCAGGCGCAGATCAAGTACGTCGGCTCCCCGGCCAGCAAGGTCACCGCGATGCCGCAGTTCCTGCGCATCATCACCGGTGACGCCAAGACCACGACCAACGGTCTGGGCAACGCCAACGCGCACTGGAGCTGCACCGGCTTCGAGAACAAGGTCCAGCTGACCCAGCAGTACCCGATCTGCCCGCAGGGCAGCCAGGTGGTCCGCACCTTCGCCTTCCAGAGCTGCTGGGACGGCAAGAACATCGACAGCGCCAACCACCGCACGCACGTCGCGTTCGCGGACCCGGCGAGCGGTGTCTGCCCGAACGGGTTCAAGGCGATCCCGCAGCTGACGATGCGTCTGGTCTACAACGTCGCCCAGCCCAGCATCGTCAACGGCCAGGTGAAGAACGCCTACGCGGTGGACGGCTTCCCGGAGCAGCTCCACAAGTCGGCGACCGACCACGACGACTTCATCGCGGTCTTCAAGAACAACCTGGCGAACACCATCGCCAACTGCATCAACACCGGCAAGAGGTGCCAGTAGGCACTGACTAGCCGATAGCACGGAAGCGGGGGGGGGGGGTGTTGCACCCCCCCCCGGCCAGGGGAGAGGGCGGGGGGGCAGGGGGGATGCGGGGGGTGGGGGGAGAATGGTTAGTAAGAGGGGGTGATAAGTGGGGTGGGG
>NZ_JBEYJU010000148.1:0-13699 GCF_040703965.1 Streptomyces sp. NPDC006655
GCCGCCCTGACGGGCGTAGGAGCGCAGGAAGCGGAAGGTGGAGAGGGGTTCGAACTTCGCCGACCAGACGGTGTTGTAGTTGACGGAGCTGGCCATCACGGCGACCAGCACCTCGTCCGGGGCGAGTTCGGGCATCGGGACCTCGCCGACGTGCAGGGTACGGCGCACGTCCTTGTCCGCCGCGTCGGCGAAGAGGTCCTCGTCCTCGACGCGCAGGTGGGCGGCGGTGAAGCGGGCGGGGACCGGGGCGGCGGCGAGTTGGTCCGGGGTGGCTCCGGACAGCACGGCGTCGGTCAGGGACATGGATACCTCAATCACCGGTGGGCGGTTCGACGGACAGCGCGTGGTGGAAGACGTTGTGCGGGTCCCACCGGGCCTTGATCCGCCGGAGCCTCGGGTAGTTGTCCTTGTAGTAGAAGGTCGACCAGGGCACACCGGAGGTGTTGTGGGCGGGGTCGGCCATGTCGGCGTCGACGTAGTTGATGTAGCAGCCGTCCCAGGTGCCGTCGGGCACCGGCACCCCGCCGGTCGCGGCGTAGACCTCCTTGTACATGCCGCGTACCCAGGCCAGGTGTGTGTCGTCCTCGGCCGGGTCGGTCCACCAGGCCTGGTACTGCATCTTGACCAGCGAGTCGCGCTGCGGGATCGCGGTGGCGTCCGGGGCGACCGCGGCGATCTGCCCGCCGTACGGGAAGATGATCAGGGAGGCACCCGGGTTGCTGTAGTCCGCCGAGGTCAGGTGGCGGTGGATCGTCGCTGCCTGCTCGGTGGTGAAGTTGCCCTTGAGGTAGGCGGACTTGGCCTTGACCCGGACCGCGGGGGCCGCGTAGTTGGACGTGGAGATGAACCGGGTGACCTGTCCCCAGGTGGCCTTGGTGGGAGCGGCGACGAGGGCCTTGCGGATGCCTTCGGCGGTGCCCTCGCCGATCGCGGCGAGGTGGTCGGCCAGGATGTCCTCGGCGCCGGCCACGGTCGCGTCGACCTGGGTGATCAGGGTGAGGACGCCGGCCGCCGCCTGGTTGAGGCCGAACAGGCTGGACAACGCGTTCTCCGGGGCGCCCGGGGTGCTGTGGTCGCCCAGCCAGCCGATGAAGTTGCGCAGCAGCCGGCCGAAGTCGGCCTCGTCGACGGCGCTCCACGGAATGGCCGCGATGTTCAGCAGGACGTGCGAGGGGGGTTGCGGCAGCAGGGTGCGCGGGTCGTCGCCGGTGGCGTCCGGGCTGCGGAACCAGTACCGCGTCACCACACCGAAGTTGCCGCCGCCGCCACCGGTGTGCGCCCACCACAGGTCGTGGTTCGGGTCGTCGGGCTCGGCGGTGGCGACAACGGCGCGGGCCTTGCCGTCCGCGCCCACGACGACGACCTCCACGGCGTACAGGTGGTCGACGACGAGTCCCAGCTGACGGGACATCAACCCGTAGCCGCCGCCGCAGGCGTGGCCGCCCATGCCGACCGAGTAGCACAGTCCGGCGGGCAGCGTGACACCCCACTTGTGCAGCAGGGTGTCGTACACGTTGAGGAGGATGGCGCCGGGCTGCACGGCGAAGGCGCGGCGCCTTTCGTCGTACGACACCTCGTCGAGGGTGGACAGGTCGAGGACGGCCTCGATCTCCGGGTTGTAGACGAAGTTCTCGAAGCAGCCGCCGCCGCTGCGGACCGAGAAGCGCCTGCCGCCGTCCACCAGTTCCTGGACGGCGGTCACCGCCTCGGCCGTGGAGCGGATGACCCGGATCTGGTCCGGAGTGCCGATCCAGCGCTTGTTGTAGCCGCTGGTCATGTCGTCGTAGCGGCCCTCGCCCGGAGTGACCACGATCGGCGCCGGTGCGCCGCCGTCCGCCGCCCGGGCCGGGCCGGCGCTGGTTCCTGCCACGGTGGCTCCCGCGATGGCGTATCCGAGTAGTTGTCTGCGGCCCACGTCAGACACGGGCCACCGCCGGCATCCGGGTGATGGCGCTGACGAAGTTGCTGGTCACCCGGATCGGCTCACCGACCTCGAAGTCCGGTACCCGGCGGAGGAGTTCTTTGAGCAGGACGCGCAGTTCCATGCGGGCGAGGACGTTGCCGAGGCAGTGGTGGGGGCCACCGCCGCCGAAGGCGATGTGCCGGTTGGGGGTACGGGCCAGGTCGAGGGTGAGCGGATCGGTGAAGACCCGCTCGTCGCGGTTGCCCGAGGGGTAAAACAGGGCCACCTTGTCGCCCTCTCGGATGCGCTGCCCGCCCAGCTCGGTGTCCCGGGCGGCGGTGCGGCGCAGCGTGAGCACAGGGGTGGACCAGCGCAGCAGCTCCTCGATGGCCGTACCGGAGCGGCCGTCGAAGTCCGCCGCCAGGAAAGCGCGTTGCTCGGGGAAGTCGGAGAGCGCCTTGCCGGCGTGGCTGATGGTCTGGCGCGGGGTGTCGAAGCCTGCGCCGATCAGCAGCAGGAAGAACGCGCTGATCTCGGCGTCGGTCAGACCCTCGCCGTCGACCCGGGCCTGCACCAGGTCGGTCATCACGTCGTCCTGGGGGTCGGCGCGGCGCGCCTTGGCGATCTCCACCGCCTTGCCCGAGACCAGTCCGACGACCTCGTTCACGATGTCGGCACGGTCGCGGCCGAGTTTCTCGGCCTCGTCCCGGCTGGACAGCATGACGGTGATCGCCTCGGTGAAGCGGTCCAGTTCCGCCGCCTCCAGGCCCAGCATGTAGGTCATCGTCCAACGGGCCATCGGCATCGAGACCTTGGCGACGAAGTCGCATTCGCCCGCCGTCGCGAAGTCCTCGACGATACGGCGGACCTCGGCCTCCATCGAGCCCCGCATCCGCTCCATCCGGGCCGGGCTGAAGGCGGCGGTGACCAGGCTGCGCACCTTCAGGTGACGGGGTGCGTCCATGGCCACGATGGACTGCGTGGCCTGGAGGATGTCGTCGGGCAGTTCCTCGAACTGCACGCCCTTGGCGGAGATGTACAGGTCGGGGCGGCTGCTCACGGCGACGATGTCGGCGTGCCGGACCACCGCCCAGAACCCGTCGTCCTCGGGCGTGGGCAGCAGGCTGCCCTCGGGCGCCCGGTGCCAGGAGACCGGTCGCTCGTCGCGCAGGACGCGGAAGGTGTCGTCCCAGGCCGCCGGTGGCTGCGACCAGAACTCGATGGACGAGATGTCGGCGGTGTCGAACTGCCGGGCCACGGTGGTCACCAGGGTCTCCTCCTCGGGGGACGGCACACGGGGCCGGGGGTCGGCGCGCCGGGCACGTCGGGAACGACGACGGGCCTTCGTGTCCCGACGCATTGCTGAGCATGGGATCGTCACCCTGCGGGCGCCTTGTCGCATCGCTTGCGGCTTCCTTGCCCGTGACTGCACACCCGGTCGGTGCGGGCGGGGCCGAGCACGTCCCGGCCCCGCCCGCTCACGCGGGGTGCGGGCCGGACGCGCCCGCGGGGTCGGCCGGCCGGCCCGGACGGGGGGTGCGACGGCCCGGCGTGCGGGCGGTGAAGTGCGGGCCGGGTTCCCGCAGCGCCGCGTGTACGGCGGTCGCGCGCAGTCTGGCCCGTTCGGTGCCGCTCAGTTCGCTGAGCAGCACCTCCTGGATCAGCTGGTCCCGGAACGCGAGCCGGAACGGCGGGTGGGGCTCCCGCCGCAGCAGTCCGCAGCGCAGGGCCGCCTCGACGGCCGGCTCGGGGTCCGTGCCAGGGGTCACGACCTCGCGGACCAGTCCGAGTCCGAAGGCGGTGCCCAGCGCCGAACAGCAGCGCAGCACCTCCAGCACCGGCTCGGGCAGTGCCGCGACGCGCCGGCCCAGCGCCTGTCGGACGCCCAGCGGCACATCGGCCAGTGCCAACTCCAACGCGCCGCGGTCGTACAGCAGCCCGAGGTCGTCGACGCCCGCGAGGAACTGGGTCAGGAAGTACGGGTTGCCGCGGCTGCGCTCGTGGAGGATCCGGAGCGTGTCGTCCGGGAGCCGGAGGTTCGTGTGGGCCGTGAGGAGTTCGGCGGTCTCCTGCCGGGAGAGCCCGCTCAGCCGCAGGCTGCGGGTTCGCGAGTCACTGAGGATGTCCGTGACCACGCCGCCGTCGAGGAAGTCCGAGGCCACCCCGGTGTCCTCCGCGATCACCACGACCGCGAGGGGCTCCCCGTGCAGTCGGGTGCGCAGCAGTGCCAGCAGTTCCAGGGAGCGCCCGTCGGCCTGGTCCAGGTCCTCCAGGACGACGACCAGGGGCTCCTCGGCGGTGAGGGCGAGCAGTGTCTCGCACATCGCGTCCTGGATGAGGAACCGGGTCACCGGCGGCGGCTCCTCCGCCCGGGGACTGTGCCGGCCGGCCTCGGGATCCAGCATCAACGGGGCCAGCAGCATTCCGAAGCGGGTCTCGGCCCTGCGGAACGCCTCCGGGCGGGACACCATCAGCTGACGGAAGACCTGCGACCACACCCAGTAGTCCGGCGCGCCGTCCCCGGCGGTGCAGCAGCCCCACACGACCTCCTGGAGCTGGTCGTTGAGGTGCGCGGTGACCTGCTCGACGAGTTCGGTCTTGCCGACGCCCGTCTCGCCCAGTACGGCGGTGAGATGGCTGCCGCCGTTCAGCGCGTCGAGCACATGCCTGCGGAGTACGGCCCGCCCCCGGGCCCGTCCGACGAACAGGCCACGCGCCCGGTGGGGGTCTGCCGTGCCGAAGGCGGCGACGGAGGGCACGGTGCCCTCGGACGGGCCCATGGCGGCGAGGGAGGCCCGCAGCAGGGCGGAGTGACGTGCGGCCCACCCCGCCGACCAGCTGACCGACACGACCGGCACGACCGCCTCCGCGGGGCCGGCCGGGCCGGAGGGAACCGCGGGTGCGCGGCCTTCGTGCGCCGCCGGGGAGGTGGTCACCCGGGGCGCGACCGCGGCGGCCGACCGCACCACCGGCCCACCCGGTGGATCGGCGGGTGACGGCTCGTCGACGGGCCGGTGGGAAGCAGGCGGGGGCGGTGCGACGGCCGACCGCGTCGCGGCGACGGACGGTAAGGGGTCGGCGGCCGGAGCGGCGGACTTGTGGGTTCGGGGAATCGGCGGGGCGGGAGTGGTCGGCGGGGTGGCGTGGGTGGCGGGGACCGCCGGGCCGGGCTCAACAGGCGCCCACGGCCTCACCGGCTGCGGGCCGGCCGTCGCCGCCGGTCGCGCCGAGTCCGTCATGCCGGAGGTGGCCGTCGTGGCGTCGGTGACATCGGTGGGGACCGTGGTGAACGTGGTGTCCGCGGCGTCCGAGGCGTCGATCCCCCCCTCGGCGGCCCCACCGGTGCTCGCCGACAGGCGTGCGGGGCTTTCCGGCAGGGCAAGGCGCTGGTGGAGGATGTCCGTGTGGACACGCTGGAGTTCCGCGCTCGGATCGACACCGAGTTCCTCGGCGAGGTGGCGGCGGGTCTGTTCGTAGAGCCTGAGGGCCTCGGCCTGGCGGCCGAGCCGGTACAGACCGGTCATCAAATGGCCTACCAGGCGTTCGTGACAGGGGTTGTGCTGGACCTCCGGGTAGAGCGTCCGCACCGCCCGGTCCGCGTCGCCGAGGGCCAGGCAGGCGTCGGCCTGGGCTTCCAGGGCTGTCAGCCGCAGCTGGCCCAGACGTTCGTTCTCGTCGGCGATGGGGCGGTAGGAGACGAGTTCGAGGTAGGGCTGGCCGCGCCAGAGACCCAGCGCCTGTGACAGTTGGTGGTCGGCGTGGTGGAAGTGGTGGGCGGCGAGGGCGTTGCGGCCGTGCTCCACGAGCCGCTCGAACCGGTAGGCGTCGACCAGCTCGGGATCGAGATCGAGGACGTAGCCCGGGGAGAGATGGCTGAGCCGGGCCCGGCCGCCGCCGTCGTCGTCCCGGGTTCTCGCCAGGGCACGGCGCAGGTGGGAGACGTAGGTCTGGAGCGTGGCGACCGGGTGACCGGGCGGGCGCGGTCCCCAGAGTTCGTCGACCAGCTGCCCTACGGCGACCACGGTGCCCAGCCGGACCAACAACAGCCCCAGTAACGCGCGATGACGCAGTGGCCCGAGGCGCAGTGCCTGTCCGGCGTGCAACACGGTGAGCGATCCGAAGACGCGCAGCTCCCAGGTGTCATGGGCGGTTCCCCGCCCCGGAGCTGTCGTCTCCCCGGCGGCCCCGGGTGTCAGCGTCATCGTGTCGGTCCGGCCCCTGGCCATGTGTTCGAACAGTTCGGTCATACCCTTCCTTACATCCACAGGGAGGTGTCGGAAAATGCGGGTACCAAGTGGTGGTACTACACATGAACTGCGGTAACAATTGAGTCAAAGGAGCCTTACGGGCCGACCTGAACGCCGTATTGTGACGCCCGTGTTCGCACGGTGTGACGTTTCTGGTCCACCCTGCATTTCAGGCCCACTCGCTCACTCCTCTACGGGTGCGACGGTTTATCGGCGCAGCCCACCACGCCTTTGTGCAATGCGCTCCCACCAGGGTCCGCCACCCGGTCGCATCGCTGCGCGATCGTAGAACACCAGATGTGCCGAAAATGTGACGCGGCGCGAGAGCACTCCCTCGACAGATGTATTCCGGCCATTGCTTCCCGCGTGGAATGTGCAAAACCGGCCGTACGACCCGAACATTCACACATCTCATTCGAATAGGTTTACCCTCTGTCACGTGTGGCTGACCCTACTGGGGCCCGTGCGGGCCTGGCAGGACGACGTGGAGCTGGACCTCGGTCCGGCCAAACGGCAGGCGCTGCTGGCCCTGTTACTGGTCCGGACGGGGCAGCCGACCAGTCTCGGCACGATCATCGACGTGCTCTGGGAACAGGATCCGCCCCACAGCGCTGCCAACGTTGTCTACCGCCACGCGGCCGCGATCCGCCGTCTCCTGGAGAGCGGCGACCAGAGCGCGGACCGGCAGGCCGCTCGTCTGACGCGGGCCTCCGGCAGCTACCGCCTCGACGCCTCCGCCGCCAGCCTCGATCTGCTGAGCTTTCGTGAACTCACGAGGCAGGCACGCGAGTCGGCCGCGAAAGGCGCCATGCGGGAGAGCGTTCGGCTGCTCGTCCGCGCGCTGCGGCTGTCCAAGGGGCCGATCGCCTCCGGGATCCTGCCGCATGTCGCCCAGCACCCGTACTTCGTGGCGGTGGACGGCGAGCACCTGGCGGCGGTCAAGGAGGCCGCAGGGATCGCGGCGCGGCTGGGCGAGCCGGGTGCCGTACTGGATGTGCTCCAGCCGGCCGCCGTCCAGCACCCGTTGGACGAGATGCTGCAGGCCCAGCTGGTGCAGGCGCTCGCCGCCTCCGGCCGGCAGGCGGAGGCGCTCCGTGCCTATCACGCGGTGCGGGCCCACCTGGACCAGCAGCTGGGGATCGCGCCCGGCCCCGAACTGCGCTCCGCGTACGAGGACTTGCTTCTTCGTGGCGCCCAGGCCGCCCGTCCCCTGCCGAACGCCGCCGTCCCGGCGCCCCGGCGACCGAACCCCAGGCCCGTCATCCCGCGGCCGCTGCCCGGGCAGCGAACGTCGCGGGTGCGCGACACCGTCCCGCCGGGCCGATTACCCACGACGCCCGAGGACTTCGTGGGCCGGGAGACGGAACTCGCGCTCCTCGGCGCACTGTCGCCGGCGGACGAGGGCCCGCCGCCTCCCGCCGGGGCGCCGGAGCCGGTCCTCTCAGGTCCCGTAGGACGCGAGCCGGTCACGGACTCGTGTGTCCACCGGGTGCCCGCACGGCTGGTGGCGCGTGTCACCGCCCCCGCGGCCGTTCCACCGCCCCCGGTGTCCGCACCCGTGGTGGCCGTCGTGGGACCGGCCGGAATCGGCAAGACCGCGCTCGTGGTGCGGGCCGGCCACCGGTCGGCCGCCTGTTCGACCGACCGGCAGGTCTTCGTCGACCTGCAAGGGCACTCCTTGCACGGTACCGCGCTCGACCCGGAGGAGGCCTTGCGCAAGCTGCTGGTCGCCCTCGGCACCCCCGAACACCGGGTCCCGGCCGGATTGCGGGCACGTACGGCGCTGTACCGGGCCCAACTGGCCGGCCGCCGGGTGCTGGTCGTCCTGGACGACGCCCGGGACGCCCGCCAGGTACGGCCGTTGCTGCCCCGCTCCCCCGGCTCCGTGGCCCTCGTCACCAGCAGGGATCCGCTGGACGAGTTGGTCGCCACCGAGGGGGCCCGCCGGTTGGCGCTCGGTCCGCTGGAGCAGGTGCAGAGCCGTGCGGCGATGGCCCATCGGCTGGGCGCCGAACGGGCCGGCGCCGAACCGGAGGCGGTGGCCGAGTTGGCCGCGTCCTGCGCCGGAGTCCCCCTGGCTCTGACCTTGGTCGGCTCCGCCGCCGCACTCCGGCCGGAGACCCGACTCGCCGTCCTGGCCGACGAGTTGCGTGAGCACCGCGCCGGGACCGACGGAAGCGGCCCCGCGGGCGCCGAGGCCACGGCGGACACCGTGCGCGGCGCGCTGGCGTGGTCGTACGCACGACTGGCCGCCGACACGGCCCGCATGTTCCGGCTGCTCGCGCTGCACACCGGCCCGGACATCGGCGTGACCGCCGCGGCCAGTCTGGCCGGGGTACCACCCGAGGTGGCCCGCGCACTCCTCGACGACCTGGTCAGGGCCCGGCTGCTCGACGCTCCGGAGCGGGACTCGTACCACATGCACACGCTCCTGCACGAACTGGCGCTGCGGTTGTCCCGCGCGCGCGATCCGGAGGACCTGCGCCGGCTCGCGGTGCGCCGGATGCTCGACCACTACGTGCACACGGCCCGGGAGGCGGCACTGCTCCTGACTCCGCACCGGAACGTGTTCGAGACGCTTCCGGCGCCCCAACCACGCACCAGCCCCGAGCCGCTCGGCAGCCGCGCTGAGGCCGCCGCCTGGCTGGACCGCCGGCTGCTGCCCGTCCTGAGCGCCGTGGTGGCCGAGGCCGCCGAACTCGGTCTGCACGCACACGTCCACCAGCTGGCCCTGGCCCTCGAACTGCCGCTGGACCGGCGGGCCCGCTGGGCCGAGCAGATCGCGTTGCAGCGGACCTGTCTGCGCACCGCCGAACTCCAGGGTGACCTGACGGCGCGGGCGCGCGCGCACCGCGCGCTCGGCTTCGCCCACGGGCGGCTGGGCAGACACACCGACGCCCACACGCACCTGTGCCGCGCGCTGGCCCTGTTCGCGGAAGCCGAGGACCACCAGGGCCAGGCCGCAGTGCACCGGTGCATCGCCTTCCGGGCCAACGCGGCGGCCCGTCACGGCCAGGCCCTCGACCACTATCACCGCTCCCTGGAGCTGTACCGGCGGGCGGCGGACTCGATCGGCGAGGCCGACGTCCGCAACGACATCGGCTGGACGTACCTGCTCCAGGGCGACTACGCGGCCGCCCTGGACCCGTGCGAGCGCGCCGCCGAACTGTTCCGCGCCGCGGGGCACCTGCCCGGCGAGGCGACGGCGCACGACAGCCTCGGTTACGCCCACCATCACCTCGGCACCCACGACCGGGCCCTGGCCCACTACGACCGGGCCCTCGGTCTCCACCGCGAGCTGGACGACCGCTACCTCGAGGCCACCACCCTGATCCACATCGGGCACACCCATCTGGCCCGTGGTGAGCGCGCCGGGGCGACCCGCGCCTGGCAGGAGGCACTCGCGCTGCTGGACGCGCTGCGCCACCCGGACGCCTGCGATCTGCGCCGCAAACTGAACCAGGCAGGGTGACGCGGGGCCCCGGGAGGGTGACCGCAAGCACCCGGCAAGTCCTCCTTCAGGATTCCGCAAGCGTCCCCGTCAGGAATCCGCAAGGCGCCCGCCCGTGCCCGGCAAGGGCTGCGGACCATGCTTCCCGCAGCAACCCGTAGTACCCGGAGCAGGGACGCGGTCCCGTGGCCAGGAGGGCGCAGTCGTGCAGGAAACCCAGGTGACCGAGGAACTGGACGTCAGTTTCGTCCAGGCCCCCCACGAGGTGCTGAAGCGGCTCCGCGAGGCCGGACCCGCCGTGAAGGTGATGCTGCCGAACGGCTCGCTGGTGTGGATCGTGACCCGCTACGAGGAGGTGCGGCAGGCTCTCACCGAGCCGGCCCTCAGCAAGAACTTCAAGGGTCTCAACGAGCTGATGGCCAAGCACACCAAGGAGGGGCACGCCCCGAAGCAGTACGACGAGGCGCTCGTCGGCCACATGCTGGCCAGTGACCCGCCGGACCACACCCGGATGCGCCGTCTGGTCAACAAGGCGTTCACGCCGCGCCGGGTGGAGAGCATGCGGCCCATGCTGGAGGAGCTGACGACCCGGCTCCTCGACGAGATGGACAAGCACGACGAGATCGACCTCCTGGAGGCGCTCGCCTACCCCGTCCCGATGGAGCTGCTCTGTACGCTGCTCGGGGTGCCGGAGGCAGAACGGCTGGCGTTCGGCCGGTACGCGGCGGTGGTGCTGTCCGACCTCGCACCGGAGGGCTACGAGGAAGCCACCCGGGCGATGCGCGAATACCTGGTGAAGCTGATCCAGGTCAAACGCGACCATCCCGGTGATGATCTGCTGAGCGCGCTGATCGCCGCCCGTGACGAGGACGACAAGCTCAGCGAGGGCGAGCTCCTCGCCACGATCTACCTGATGTTCTCGGCCGGCACCGAGACGGCGGTCAACCTCATCGGCAACGGTGTGCTCGCCCTGCTCACCCACCCCGGTGAACTGGAGAGGCTGCGGGCCGACCGCTCGCTGCTGCCGCAGGCCGTGGAGGAGTTCCTGCGCTTCGACGGCCCGGTGAACCTCGCCACCTTCCGGTACACGGTCGAGCCCGTGGTGCTCGGCGACGTCACCATCCCGGTCGGCGAGGTGGTCATGGTGTCCCTGATGGCGGCCAACCGCGACCCCGAACGCTTCGACAACCCCGAGCTGCTCGACATCACCCGGCCGATCGGCGGCCAGATGACCTTCGGGCACGGCATCCACTACTGCATGGGTGCGCCACTGGCCCGGCTGGAGGCGGAGATCGCCATCGGCCGGCTCCTCGACCGCTTCCCCGACCTGGCCCTCGCCTGCGACCCCGGCGAACTCCAGTGGCGGCTCAGCACGGTCACCCACGGCCTGGAGAAGATGCCGGTCCGGCCGCACGGGCACATCTGACACACCGCCGGCCGCCGTGCCCCGTCGCCTTCCCGGGCGGCCGGGCGGCGGACGGTTTTCGCGGGTTCGGCGGTCCACAGAAGGGATGTCTTGATGGGTGCGGTGCACGACTCGACCACGGCCGCGGGCCGTTCCTCGGCCTCCGGTGCCACCACGGACGCCCGTGACGAGCCGGTCGCGGTGATCGGCCTGGCATGCCGGCTGCCGGGCGCCGCCGACCCCGCAGCCTTCTGGGAGTTGCTGCGTGCGGGCCGCGACGCGATCACCGAACCGCCACCGCACCGACACCCGTCCCCCGGCGCCGACACCGACGGCACCCGGCCCGGCGGCTACCTGGACCGCGTCGACGGCTTCGACGCGGCCTTCTTCGGCGTCTCGCCCCGTGAGGCCGAGGCCATGGACCCCCAGCAGCGACTGGCCCTCGAACTGGGCTGGGAAGCGCTGGAGGACGCCGGTGTCGCTCCCGACTCCCTCGGTGGCTCTCCCGCGGGCGTCTACGTCGGCGCGATCGCCGACGACTACGCCACCCTCCTGCGCCGCGGCGGCCCACAAGGCATCACGCGGCATGTGTTCACCGGCGTCCAGCGAGGGGTGATCGCCAACCGGCTCTCGTACTCGCTCGGGCTGCGGGGACCCAGTCTGACGGTCGACTGCGGCCAGTCCTCTTCACTGGTCGCAGTCCACCTGGCCGCCGAGGCGCTGCGTCGTGGCGAGGCGGCACTCGCCCTGGCCGGCGGTGTCCACCTCAATCTCGCCGTCGAGAGCACCACCGAGGTCGACCGCTTCGGCGCGCTCTCCCCCGACGGCCGCTGCCACACCTTCGACGCCCGTGCCAACGGTTTCGTCCGCGGCGAGGGCGGCGCCCTGGTCGTACTCAAGCCGCTGTCCCGGGCCCTGGCCGACGGCGACCGCGTCTACTGCGTGCTCAGCGGCACCGCTGTGAACCACGACGGTTCCGGCGAGGGCCTGGCCGTACCGAACAGTGAGGCCCAGCGCGAGGTCGTGACGACGGCGCTCGCTCACGCGGGTGTGCGCCCCGAGGACGTGCAGTACGTCGAGTTGCACGGCACCGGCACTCCGGTCGGCGACCCTGTCGAGGCCGCCGCGCTCGGCGCGGCGCTGGGCACGGCCCCGGGCCGCAGGACCGAGCTCGCGGTCGGCTCGGCCAAGACGAACATCGGACATCTGGAAGGGGCGGCCGGTGTGGTCGGCCTGCTCAAGGCGGCCCTTTCCCTGCATCACCGCGAACTGCCCGCCAGCCTCAACTTCCGGACGCCGAACCCCGCGATCCCGTTCGACCGGCTGCGACTGCGGGTGCAGACGGAGACGGGCCCCTGGCCATGCCCGGACCGTCCGTTGGTGGCGGGCGTCTCGGCGTTCGGGGTGGGTGGTACGAACGCCCACGCCGTGCTGACGGAGGCGCCGTCGTCGCCACCGGACGAAGCGACCGTCGCCCCCCACGGAGCGGTGCCGTTGGTGGTGTCCGCGGCGAGTACGGAAGCGCTGGCCGCGATGGGCGGACAGCTCGCCGACGCGCTGGAGAACGGCCAGCACCTCCCCGCCGTCGCCCACGCCCTGGCCACCACCCGCGCCCTGCTCCCCCACCGCGCGGTCGTGGTCGCGGAGGACCACCAGAGCGCTGTGCGCGGCCTGCGCGCCCTGGCCGACGGTGTCAACGCACCGAACCTCATCACCGGACACGCAACGACCACCGGACGTGGCCCGGTGTTCGTCTTCCCCGGCCAGGGCTCCCAATGGGCCGCCATGGCACGCGACCTCTACCACGCCGACCCCGACTTCCGCGACGCCCTCGACACCTGCGCCACCGCCCTCGACCCCCTCACCGGCTGGTCCCTCATCGACACCCTCACAGGCACCGACGACACCTGGCTCCACCACGTCGACAAAGTCCAACCCGCCCTCTTCGCCATGATGACCAGCCTCACCCACCTCTGGACCAGCCACGGCATCCACCCCACCGCCGTCATCGGCCACTCCCAAGGCGAAATCACCGCCGCACACATCGCCGGCATCCTCACCCTCCACGACGCCGCCCGCATCATCACCACCCGCTCCACCACCATGCGCCACCTCACCGGACACGGCGCCATGGCCACCGTCAACACCACCCCCGACCACATCCAACCCCACCTCACCCACCACAACGCCACCATCGCCGCCCACAACTCCCCCACCCACACCGTCATCACCGGCACCCCCCAAGCAATCGACCACCTCACCACCCAATTCCAAGCCCAAGGACTCACCGTCCACCGCATCAACGTCGACTACGCCTCCCACTCCCCCCAAATCGACCCCTACCAACAAGAAATCACCACCGCACTCGCCGACATCCAACCCCGCCCCGCCACCACCCCCATGATCTCCACCGTCACCGGACAACCCGTCCAAGGACCCGAACTCAACGCCACCTACTGGTACAACAACCTCCGCCAACCCGTCCTCTTCCACCAAGCCCTCACCACCCTCACCACCACAGGCCACCACACCCTCATCGAAATCAGCCCCCACCCCATCCTCACCCCCACCCTCACCGACAACCCCCACACCACCACCCTCCACACCCTCCGCCGCAACCACGCCACCCCCACCGACCTCACCACCACCCTCGCCCACGCCCACACCACCGGAACCACCCCCACCTGGACCAC
>NZ_JBEYJU010000149.1:0-13549 GCF_040703965.1 Streptomyces sp. NPDC006655
TCCGCCACATGACCCGCCACCCCGCACGCCGAGCGTACGCACCGAACGCCGCTCCTTCTTCCACGGAGATCCATCAGAAGGGCCCTAGGCACAGGGAGACCCCGATGGGCAAGACGCGCCTGCATCCGATGACCCATATCGCCCGTCGCATGTTCGAGCTCCTGGAGCCGATCTGCCTGGTCACGTTCCTCGCCGACGAGTGCAACGAGGAACTGGCCGCACTCGGCCACCGCACCTACTGGGACGGCTACTTCGCCAGTCGCGCCGCACCACTGGGACGGGTGCCGGCCCACGTCGTGCACGCGGCCTTCTACAACTTCGCCGACGGGGAAGCCGCACGGCACATTCCCAGCGCCTGGGAGACGATCCCGCCCGAGGCCTCCGTCGCCGCGCGGGAGCGGGGGAGCGCGGCCTCCCTACGGCGTATCCTCGGCGACGATCTGGCCGAGTCCCCGGGCCTGGTACGCGCCGCGGACCTGACCACCAAGGCCGCGACGAGCGCCCCCACCGAAGGCCGGGTGATGTACGCCGGCATGCGCACCCTTGACGTGCCCACCGACCCCGTCGCCCGACTGTGGCACTCCGCGACCATGCTGCGCGAGCACCGCGGCGACGGGCACATCGCCGCTCTCGTCGGCGCCCGCATCGGCGGCACGGAGGCCCACGTGCTCTCCGCTCTGGAACAGGGCATCCACCCCCCGGAGTCGTTCGGACGCATCCATCACCTGCCGAAGGAGCGCCTGGCCGCGGTCCTGGACGGCATGCGCGAGCGCGGACTCATCGACATCGAAGGCCGCTTCACCGACGCGGGTCGCGTGACCAAACAACGCATCGAAACCCTTACCGACGAACTCGCCACCCCGCCCTACGACGCCCTTTCCCCGGCCGAACTCGAAGAGCTGGTCACCGCCCTCGAACCCATCACCGCGACCCTGGTGGCCACAGGCTCGCAGTGACACGTAGAAACGAGAGTGTCCAGGAGACGGCGGACCCGATGATCGAGGAGACGCCTGGATGAGCGAGCCCATCACCCAGCCGGGGGCCGCGAAGGTGGGCTGTTCCAGCAGCTGACCATGCGGGTGCTCGAGTCTTCCGAGTCGCCGGCACGAGGTACCGACCGGCGCTGCCCCTCCGCGGGGCACCCTCCACCGGCGACCGGGCCGGTGCATCGGTAATGTCCGCACTGATGCACGGGCCCGCGCACGGCGGCCCGCGAGGAGGAGGACCACCATGGCCGACAGTCGGCAGGGGGCCGCGCCGGCCGGGTCTGCGGAGGCCCACGGCCACCCGGCACGCGACTCAGTGCGCCTCGCGGTGGTGATCGGCGCTCTCGGAGTGGTCTTCGGCGACATCGGGACCAGTCCGATCTACACCCTGGGGACCGTGTTCAACCCCGGCGACCCGCACCCCGTCCCGGTCTCCACGCAGAACGTGTACGGCGTGGTGTCACTGGTGTTCTGGTCGGTCATGATCATCGTGACGGTCACCTACGTGCTGCTGGCGATGCGCGCCGACAACGACGGCGAGGGCGGCATCATGGCCCTGATCACCCTGCTGCGCCGCTGGTCCTCACAGCGAGGCAGGCGGACCGCCGCGATCCTGGCCGCGCTGGGCATCTTCGGCGCGTCGCTGTTCTTCGGCGACAGCATGATCACCCCGGCGATCTCGGTCCTGTCCGCGGTCGAGGGACTCAAGGTCGTCGAGCCGTCCCTGGACAGCGCGGTCGTGCCCGTCACCGCGGTGATCATCGTGATCCTGTTCCTGGTGCAGCGCCGGGGCACCGCGGCGGTGGGCCGGGTGTTCGGGCCGGTCATGATCGCCTGGTTCACGGCGATCGGCGCGTGCGGCGTGAAGGGCATCGCCGAGCACCCGGGCATCCTCAGGGCGCTGTCACCGACGTACGCCCTGGGCTTTCTCTTCGGCCATTTCGGTACCGCCTTCTTCGCCCTGGCGGCGGTCGTGCTCGCGGTCACCGGCGCCGAGGCGCTCTACGCCGACATGGGGCACTTCGGCCGCCGGGCGATCACCCGCGGCTGGCTGTTCCTCGTCTTCCCGGCGTGCGTCCTGAGCTACCTCGGCCAGGGCGCGCTCATCCTCGGCGACCCGAAGAACATCAGCAGCCCCTTCTTCCTGCTCGTACCGGACTGGGGCCGCTGGCCGATGATCCTGCTCGCGACGGCGGCCACGGTGATCGCCTCCCAGGCGGTGATCACCGGCGCCTACTCGGTGACCTCCCAGGCCGCCCAGCTCGGCTACCTCCCGAGGCTGCGGATCGCGCACACCTCCGAGTCCACCATCGGCCAGATCTACGTCCCCTGGATCAACTGGCTGCTGATGGTCTCGGTCCTCACCCTGGTCTTCGCCTTCCGCAGCTCCGCGGCGCTGGCCTTCGCGTTCGGCATGGCGGTCACCGGCACCATCACCATCACCACCCTGCTGTTCTTCTACGTCGCGCGCGCGAAGTGGGGTACGCCCAAGTGGCTCCTCGGGATCGGCGCCGGCGTGCTGCTCCTCGTGGACCTCCTGTTCGTGGCCGCCAACCTGACCAAGCTCGTCCACGGTGCGTGGCTGCCGTTGCTGATCGGGCTGACGGCGTTCACCGTGATGACGACGTGGCAGCGCGGCCGCAGCATCGTCACGGCGGAACGCGCCCGGCACGAGGGGCCGCTCCCCGCTTTCATCAACGACCTGCGGTCCGGGGCGGAGCCGACGCGTACGGTTCCTGGCACGGCCGTCTTCCTCAACCGGGGCAAGGAGACCGCGCCGCTCGCCCTGCGGGCCAACGTCGAGCACAACCACGTACGGCACGAGCAGGTCGTGATCCTTTCCATCGAGACCGAGCCGGTGCCGCGGGTCCCGGCCGACCGGCGTCTCCTCGTCGACAGCCTCGGTTTCGCCGACGACGGGATCGTGCACGTCACCGCTCGGTACGGCTACATGGAGACGCCGGACGTACCCGCGACCCTGGCGATGCTCGAACCGGCCGACACCGAGGGGCCGTTGGACCTCGACCGGGCGTCCTACTTCCTGTCGAAGATCGAGCTGCGCCGGGGCAAGGCCCGGACGATGGCCCCGTGGCGCAAGCGTCTGTTCATCGCCACGTCCTACATCACGGCCGACGCGGCCGAGTACTTCGGCCTTCCCGGTGACCGCACGGTCATCATGGGCTCCCACATCGAGGTGTGATCCCGACCGGCGGTGGCCGTCCTGGTCGGCGACGGGCACGTGCGGGGCCGATGAGGTTGCCCGGGGCGCGCGTCTTCAGGCTGGTCTCCCGGCCTGAGCGCAGGCGTGCGCCCACCGGCATGGCGGAGCGGTGTCAGTCGGACGGTGCTCCCGAGTCCTCGCGGGGACAGGGGAAGGTGTCCGGTGCCGTGCCCCAGGTCGCGCGGTTCTGCCGGTCGGGCAGGATGCCGCAGCTGAGCAGCGTGGCCGTGGCACCGCTCGGCTGGGCGATCTCGCGGATGTAGACGGCTTTGTCGGGCGGGTACTTGTTCTTGGCGTCCAGGCGCAGGACGCCCGAGGCACCGGGGTACTGGGAGACGCCGTGGGCGGTGAGCCACAGGTAGATGTCGTTGGGCTGGACGTCCGGGGTGGCCGGCAGCAGGTTCTCGATGACCTTGGAGACGATGCCGACGGTGTCGAAGCCGCCGGCCGCGTCGGCGTCGGCGCTCAGGTGCCCGAAGACGGCTGCGAAGTCCTGGGTGAACTGGGCGTAGGGGTCCCGGGGGTCGGAGGTGGGGGCGTTCGGCGTCTCGTAGAACAGCGTCATGTACGGGTAGGCGCGTGCCGTTCGGGCGGGACGGAGCTGGAAGTCGATGGGGGCGCTCTCGGCGATCAGGGGGATGGTCGTACCCTCGGCGGGCTGACACTGACCGCCGGCGCTCTGCATGGCGTTGAGGAGGCTGGGCAGCACGCCCGATCGTGCGAGGTACACGACGATGCCGTGGGTGGCGGAGACCTTGTTGCACACGTCGGTGGCGATGCTGTCGGGTGTGGTGGCTCCGGGTTTCTCGCTGTAGGTGACCTCGTCGATGCCGCCGTAGGGCTGGTAGGCGTGGAGGAAGACGTTTCTGAGGTCGGTGCTGAAGGAGGCGTCGGTGGGGTCGTAGACGACGACGGCGTGGGGGCGGCTGCTGGTGAGGTGGCGGATCTCGGGGGAGTGGTGGATGAAGTCGGCGAAGACGGGGCCCAGGCGGGTGTCGGGGGCCGAGATCTGGAAGTAGCGCTGTGGCGAGTCGGGTCCGACCATGGTGCTGCCGGACACGCCGTTGGCGAGGACCGGGATGCCGGCCCGGTCGAGTTCCTGGACCGCCCTGAGCGATTCGCGACGGCTCTGTGTGATGCCGATGACCGCGGCGATGTGGTCCTCGCGCTGCCGGTCGATGATCATCTGGGCGACGTCCGGGCCCTTCGGCGTCGCGTCGTCGTGCGCGCCGTACTGGAAGTACTGGCCGGTGTTGGCGATGAGCAGGCGGACGGGCATCTTGTTCTGGCGGACGCCGGCGTTCAGCCGGTGCTGCTGGGCGATCGCGCCGCGCAGGATCTGCAGGCCGAGCGGCGGGTCGTCGTAGACACCCCTCTGCAGGCTCAGGGGCGCGAGGAAGACCAGGGTGCGGTAGCGCCCGTCGGGGATCCGGGCGTTCTCCTCGGCGACCTGGTGCTCCAGATCCCGCAGTTCTTTCCCGGGATCCCCGGGCACGGCGAGATCGCACTGCTCGCCGTCGGTGATACCCACGCGTTCTCCCGTGGGCACGGTGACGCACGAGGGCGGTTCGGGGCGCTCGGCGCCTGGCCAGAGGGAGACGGGAAGCAGGTAGAAAGCGGCGGCTGCCAGGGCCAGGGCCGGAAGTACCGAGGGGCGCGCCCAGTCGAGGGGGTGGTCCTTGCGGACCGTGATCCCGCCGCCCTTCTCGACCTTGTTTCTCGCCGTGCCCTCCGTGTCGTCCTCGGCGGGCAGGGTGACGAGGCGAACGGGTTCGGGGCCGTCCTCGCTGAGGACGGCGAACACTTTGTCGGCGATGCCGTTCGGCCTGTCGAGGTCGGCGCTGAGGGGGACGGCGTAGTCCGGCGGCGGGCCCGCACAGCCGGCCAGGACGAGCAGCGGCCGGGAGGGATGGTCGCCGGCCAGTTCCGCGAACGTGCCGAGCAGTGTCCGGCCGGGTCCGTCCGCCGCGTCGATCTGCGGGACGAGGACCACGAAGGACCAGTGCCGCCGGGCCCACAAGTGGCTCAGCCGTGACCTGCGCCGGGTGGCCTTGCGCAGGTCGGTGAGGAGCGCGCGCAGCAGGATCCGCCGTACGAGCGGGTCCTCGCGGTCCAGTTCACCCTCCTGGCAGAAGGAGAGGGCGGCGTCCAGGAAGTTGGCGGTACGGCATTCGTCCGCCGCCCACTTCAGGCCCCGGTGCCGCAGGAACCAGCGGTACATCAGCTTGGGAACCCCGACGGCTGCCGCGGCGACGATGCCCTGCAGCCAGCCGGTCAGAAGATGCTGCCCCAGGAAGTCCGCCACGTGCGCGCCGGCGCGCAGGGTCCGTCGCCGCTTCAGGAGTTCGGAGTA
The DNA here is from genome assembly GCF_040703965.1 of Streptomyces sp. NPDC006655. Lineage (NCBI taxonomy): Bacteria > Bacillati > Actinomycetota > Actinomycetes > Kitasatosporales > Streptomycetaceae > Streptomyces > Streptomyces sp. NPDC006655. Next base: position 5,561 of record NZ_JBEYJU010000149.1, read on the forward strand.
CAGGGTGTCGACGATCGGCTGTTGCTGGGACTGGAGGTCTCCTGTGCCGCGCTCCGACTCCAGTACGGCCCGGCAGGTGTGGAAGGCCCGCAGCCGCAGGCGTCCTGACGGCATGGTGAGCTGGAACCTCAGCGCCACTCGGTCGATCGCCGGGAGGAAACCGCCGCTCAGCTCCGCGTCGTCGACGACCGCGTGCGGCACCCGGCCGTGCGCGTTGTCGTGCCCTCGAGCGAGACGGTGCTCATACTCCCGGATGACGTAGGCGGGCCACCGGGGATCGCCGCCGTCCTGCCTGTTGAGCACCAGGGCGGGCACCCTCTCGGCCCCGGACCTCCTCACCGCGAAGGTGTCGAGCTGGCGTATCAGGCGGTCGGACCATCTGGGGTAGGCCGGTGTCGAGTCCGTCGGAGTGGGAGAGTGGGGCACGCGTGCCTCCCGGGAGGAAGTCGGGAGGTCAACATGCCATGAGCGCGTGGCCGCCCACGCTTCGTGTTCGGCAGTGGCTCCAACTGCCCGGTTCGGATCATCTCGGTGCCGGGAGAGTACCGGCGCCGTGCTGCGGGAGCGCCCTCTTTGACCTGTTGCCTCACCCGCCCCGTGCCTGAGGGCGAGCGGCGCCGGCTCCCCCCCCGGTCACAGGGGTGCGGGCAGCCTCGCGTCGAGGAGTTGCTCCGCCAGCTGGATCATGTGGTCGCCCGGCGTCTGGGTCGCCGTTGCGACCGCGAGGACCTGGGCCCCGTCCAGGATCACCAGGAGCTTGCCGGCGGTGTCGTCGGGGTCTGCGTCGCCTGCTTCGCGGAGCTGTTCACTCAGCCCGGTCTGCACCTGTGTTTTGTGGGCGACGGCCGCGGCGTGGGCGGGATGGTCCTCGTCTGGGAACTCGCTGGTGACGTTCAGTGTCGCGCAGCCGCGGTAGCCGGGCGTGGCCATGTCCTGCCGGGTGAGATCGAACAGGGCTTCGATGCGGGCGCGGGGGCCGGGCGCCGCTGCCGTCGCTTCGCGGAGGCACTGCCACCAGTGCTCGTTACGCGTGACGAGGTAGGCGGTGACCAACTCGTCCTTGTTGGCGAACTGGCGGTACAGCGTCGCGTTGGCGACCCCTGCCGTACCGATCACCAGCGCCAGGCCTTGAACTCGTTGATCAGGGGCTCGAAGGTGTTCCTCTCTTTGGTGAGGCCGGTGTCGTGACTGACGTGCCGGCCGCGGGCTTCGCTGGTACCACAGAGCACTCCGGTCGCTGGCGGATGCACGACCTCGTCCACCTCTACGCCGGCGAGCGGGCCGCCAGGACCTCTCCCCGCACCTCCGCGACGCGGCCCTGAACCGGCTGCTCGACTTCCACCCGCACACCACTCATCAGGCCGAGCACCTGATCAACCACGACACCCAGCCGATGCGGCTCGCCCCTCCGCCACCAGGCGTCCAGCCCCTCACGTTCGACACCGAGAGCGCCGCACAGGCCCGCACCCACCGCACCCTGGCCTGGGCACGGGGACGGGCACGGCAGGGCGAGTACCGTCCGGTCCGCCACCACGCCACCCGCGCCCTCCACATGGTCCAGACACTCGGCAACCGCGTCCGCGAGGCGAGGCCCGCATCCTCAACCGTCAGTGCGCACGGGCTGTGTCTCATCGGCCCTCAGCCGGAACCGGGCCGTTCACACGTCGTCTTCGGTTCGGATCAGCAGGGGAAGGTGCCGCTGTACAGCGCGTGGCCGTACGAGGAGGTGCCCGAACCGAAACCGTAGATGCCGTCGTCGCTCCAGACGGCCTCGCGGAAGCCGCCCGCGCAGGTGGAGGTCGGGGCGATGGCGAAGCCCTCCAGGTTGTCGGTCGGCATCGCGGCCGGATTCGTGTAGGTCATGTCCGGCACGATCGCGCCCGAAGCGTTGACCTTCAGAAAGGTGTGCGTCTCGCCGCAGGTGTTGTCGCAGGTGGCGACGATCCGCTGGGTTCCGGCGTCGTACATCACGTCCATCACGCCGACCTTGCCGGTGGAGACGGTGCCGAACGTGGTGAAGGTGCCGTCGGAGTTGAGGCCGTAGACGTGCAGGGTGCCGTCCCACTCCAGGCCGGCGAAGAACAGACCGGCGCCGTGCAGGGGGTAGTTCGCCGGGTTGTAGGCAGCGCCGGTCAGCGGGTCGACCCAGCCGTTGGCGGTCAGCCAGCTGTCGGGGACGTAGCCGACGCCCTCGAAGCCGAGGTTCGCGTCGTCCTTGCTGCCGGTGTTGAGCTGCGGGAACTGCGAGGTCATGTCCCACTGGTGGACCGGCGTGAGGGTCGAGCCGGTTGCGGCCGGATCGAACTCCATGATCGTGTCCTTGGGAACGGTGTTGTTGGCGTTGTCCCGCTCGGAGGTCACGTAGATGTGGCCGTCGCCGCCCACTGTCGCGCCCTCGGAGTCCGGTTGCCCGGAGCCGCCCGCGAAGCGGATCTGCTTGCCGCTCGCGCTCCACGTCGCGTCCGGGACCCACTTCCCGTTGCTCTTGACCAGCTTGTACAGCCAGTTCTTGTTCTTCGCGGCCCACAGCACCGACGGGTTCGCCGGGTCGAACGCCAGACCGCTCACGTCACGGCCCTCCGGACCGGTCGACGTGGTGAACGCGCAGACGTTGTCGGCGATCGTCACGTCCAGCCCACCCGGCCAGGCCAGGGTGCCGGACGGGGTCGAACCCGTACCAGTGGGCGCCTCCGGCGTGCAGCCACTGGTCAGCGCACCACCACCGCCCAGCAGATGACCGGTCTGGCCACCACCGCCGGTGCCACCACCGCCAGTACCAGTACCAGTACCGGAACAAGAGTTCGCTGCGCCGAGAGTCGCGCTCGTGGCGGTCTGGAACCAGCCGGTGCCGTTGGCGCACCGCTCGTCCGACGGCTTGGCGTCGTCGGCCGCCCAGGTCACCGAGTCGACGGTGTTCCCGCCGGCGTCGAGGAGGAACACCGAGTCGTTGTCGCCCAGGCCGAGGCTGGAGTTGAAGGTGACGTACCCGCCGGCGGGGATGCTGGTCGCGCTCGGCGAGGAGGACGAGATCGGGACCGGAGTGTGGGTGGTGTCGTTGTCGACGTACTTCCACGACCCGACGCTGACCGCGCTCGTTCCGCCGTTGTACAACTCCACGGTGTCCGAGCCGTTGGAGGTGACCTCGTTGATCCGCACCCGGCTCGCCGCCGGGACCGATGCCGGGCAGCCCGGGGCGTTGGCGGCGCCGAACGTGGTGGCGCCGGTCGTGCTCACCCACGCCCCGACGCCGTCGCCGCCGCAACGCGCCATCGCCGGCTTCGCCGCGTTGGTGGCCCACTCGACCCGGTCGACCACCGTGCCGTCGGCCGTGTAGATCACCAGCTTGTCGGAGTCGCCCAGCCCCTTGGGCGAGTCGAAGGTGACGAAGCCGCCGGCGGCGATCGTGGTGGACGACGGGCTGAACGACTGCGGCGAGAAGCCGTCGTCGGACATCTTCCAGCCGCTGATGCTCACCGCCGTCGACCCGGTGTTGTACAGCTCCACCGTGTCGTTGTTGGACGAGGTGACCTCGTTGATCCGAACGTTCTGGTAGCCGGCCGGGTCCGCCGCCGCCGCGGGCTGCGCGGCGACCAGCCCGGTGACTACCAGACCCGAAAACGTCAAAGCCGCGGCGCACAGGGAGGCGACGCCGGAACGCGAGTGTGAAGTAGGCACGGGGCCGCACTCTGACGCCGCGGTCTTGAAACGGCGTGTACACCGGATGAATGCCGTCTACTGCCCGCCGAACGTACCGCACCACACGCGACAGGCAGTCCCACGAACAGCCCCCGTCGACGCCACCACAACGGGCCACCCCCCAGCCGCGCCTGACTGCCCAACTCCGGACGGTCCGCCCTCGCCCCGGCTGGCTGCTCTGCCACTGCCGGTCCCGGAAGGAGGCCGGATGCGACTTCCGGAATGCGTTGACGTCCCCAATTCGCGCTTGGTTCATAGGTAGTTCGTGGGACACGTCGACTCTGTCGATCATGACTTCTCGTAAAGCCTCGAAGAGGCTGGCTCTGCCCATGGGAATCGCCGCCTTCATGCTGAGCGTCGCCGGTGCTTTGACCCCTGCATCCGCGGCGGGAGCCGACTGGGTCTTCTTCAGCGGTGCCGACAATCTGAAGTGTCTCCACGGGTCGACCGCGAGCAACAGGGTCTGGGTGGACGACTGCGGCTCTGGCGCCGGCCCCCTCTGGCACTGGGGCACGGAGTCGAACCAGTGGGACGGGCACACCATGAAACGACTGGTGAGCAACGCCAACGGTGGCTGCCTCACGACCGACTCCGGAGCCGCGTCGAACGACGTCTACGCGGCGCCGTGCGGGAACGGCCGCAGCGGACAGTTCTGGACGGCCGACGGCAAGTACCTGCAGAACCAGAACCACTCGTACCTCAGTTTCTCCGGCACTGGTACCGCCGTCTACACCGTCACCACGCTCGACGACGCCACGTGCAAGTGGTTCGACTACGTGGTCTGACACGGACCTACGGCGGCCCCGGCACCTCGTCGCAAGGTGCCGGGCCATATTCGGCGTCCTGCTACTGGACCGGGTGGGCCACCCCGGAGCAAGGGGCGGTCGTGTTCGACGAGCGCCGTCAGAGGCTAGTGAGGCGCGCTTGCCCATCCGTCGCCGATGTCCCCGCCGACCAAGAACGAACGTCACTCTCTGCAGCTCAGAACGCTGCGACTTGGAGGGGGCGCCACAGTCGAACACACGGTTGCCCGATATCAACTCCCGTCTCCGCCTGCACTCGCCGGATGGACAACATGCGGTGTACCCACTGCGGTCAGGTCGGACTTGAGCAGGGCTTTGTCAGTGACACTGGCAAAGGGGCCCGCGGGTACGCGCGATGGTTCGGAAGCCTTCTTGAGCGGGGCATGTTGGGCATAGCCAAGACGCGGGGCTTGCCGCAATGGCAGATCGATGCCTTTCGCTGCCCGAACTGCGGGCACCTCGAACTGTTCGCCGCCCAGCGATTGGAACTTCGTGGATAACGCCTCGTGACGTTTTCATGATCTTCGTTCAAGCTGTGCGGCCGTGCTCAAGCAGAAGAAGGACGAGGGCGGCTCCGACGATACGGTTGATGGCTGCGGGGTCGAGGCTGACCCTGCGCAGGGCCTTGAAAGTCACCTTCATCAGGGCATCGGTACGTTCGGCGGCCGCCCGGGCGCGCCGGTTCGCGGCGCTGAACGCCTGCCCAGGCATGTCGAGTTCACTGCCCCTTGACTTCTTGATCGGGTGGCGGAAGCCGGGCCCGATGTTCCCCTGGCCAAGGTCGGAGAGGGCGGGGACGCCCAGGGTGGCGGCGATCCGGTTCAGGGTGTCGACCAGACCGTGGCCCCGCGCGCAGGTGGTGTCGTGCTCGCGGCCGGGCGGACGAAGAGACCCAGAGAGGTCTGCGCCGTTGGGGCCGGCCGCGGCCACGCGAGGTGTCCGCGCGGCAGGTTCGCCAGGCGCTCGGCGGTCGCCCTGCGGACATCGAGTGCGGCGGTGTAGGTGATGCCGGACGCCACGTGGAGCCTCGTGTATGCCTGTGCGAAACCCTTCCACGCCAGTGCCGACGGCACAAGGTCCCTGATTCCGGACACTCGATCTCGTCCGCCAGTAAGCTGGTCTTGCTCCTGACCACGTCCGTCTCTGCCGTGAGCAGCGATGGCTCCAAGCGTGTCACGTCCCTCCCGGACTCGGCCAGGAGATCCGAGTGGGCCTTCGCTTGCCCCCTCATCTCCGCGGCACCCGGGCCGGCCTCGACGGTCGCACACTTCCCCAGGGCAAACGCCGCGCAATTTCCCAGGCGTCCGCCTGTCTCCCGTCGGCGGGCGGACCGCCGCTGCGTCGAAGTCTCAACCGGATAGTTCATCCGAATGTGTGCTACCGTCCGGCCCTAAGTGGATGATCTATCCGATTGACTGCCCCGGGGTGGAGAAGCGCATGAAGAAGACAGCAGTGGTCACGGCCGGAACAGGGGGCATCGGCCTGGAAACGGCGCTGGGGCTGGCCGTCGCCGGGTTCGCGGTCACAGTGATCGGGCGCGACGCCGGACGGGGAGCCAAGGCCGTCGAGCGGATCAACGCGACGGGCCCGGTGCACCCGGCCCGCTTCCAGTCCGCGGACCTCGCCTCGCTCGACCAGGTGCGTGCCCTCGCCTCTGGGATCGCGGCCGACCACGCCGCCTCAGGAGAACCGCTGACGGTGCTGGTCAACAACGTCGGGGCGATGTTCACCGAGCGCCAGACCCGGAACGGCGTCGAGGCGTCGTTCGTCGTCAACCACCTCTCGCCCTACCTGCTGACCGAACTGCTGCTGCCCACACTGACGGCCGGCGCGCCGAGCAGGATCGTGAACGTGACGTCGGGCGCGGTCGCCGTGGCCAAGCGCGTGTTCGACGCCGTCGAGCCGCCGGGCGGCTACTACGGCTTCCACTGGTACGGTCGCGCCAAGCTCGCGAACCTGGCCTACACCTTGGACCTGGCAGCCCGGCTGGACGGCACGGGCGTCTCGGTCTTCGCCGCCGATCCCGGAGGGGCCGCGACCGACATGACCAACGGCACCATGGCCGACCCGAAGATCGTCTCGCCCGCCCTGCGACTGCTGTGGCCCCTGGTGCGCCGCACATTCGAACGCTCGACCTCGGGTCCGGCATCCGCGGCAGCCAGGCCCTCCCTCATGGCCGCCACCGACGACACGCTCACCGGCCGAACCGGCATCGTCATCGGCGCCCAGGCACACCCGGTCGCCCCGCACCGCGCGGCGGCCGACCCCCGCGTCGCCGAAGCCGTACGCCGACTCAGCGAACGGCACGCACCGCTCGCCCTCACCTGAGCGTCATACGCGTGGCGGGGGCGCCACCGGGCGGGCGACGGAACTATCCGGATGAATCATCCGATTAGTATGGCCTCATGACGACGCCTCTACGCAAGGACGCGGCCCGCAACTGGCAGCGGATCGTCTCCGTCGCCCGCGACCTGGTCGATGAGGGCACACCACTGCAGCTCAACGACGTCGCACGCCGGGCAGGACTCGGGGTCGGCACCGTCTACCGGCACTTCGCCACGCCTGAGGCGCTGCTGGAGACCGTCGCCGCCCCGTGCCTGGAGGCCCTGGCCGCCCACGGCCAGCAGGCGCTGACCGATGGCGACCCCTGGCGCAGCCTGACGGGCTTCCTCTTCCACACCGTCGAGGCGCAGGTCACCGACGCCGCCCTGCCCCCCGTCGCCGCCGCCGCCACGAACGCGGTGCCGCGCACCACGGAACTCAAGAAGTCACTCGCGTCGACGGGCGCAACCCTCCTCGCCCGGGCCCGCGATGCCGGAGTGGTCCGCCCCGACCTCGCCGCCGCCGACCTCGTCCCACTCATGTGCGGCATCGCCCACGCCGTGAGCGTCCACGGGGGCACCCCCGCCGACCGAATCGACACCGCACGCCGCTACCTCGCCGCCCTCCTCGAAGGCATGCGCACGACACCACCGAGCACGTAGGCCCCCCGCGGCGCCTTCTGGACCGCGCTGGGGCCATCCGGTGGCGATTTGGTGCCCGCCCTCGGCGCCTGCCGGACGGCCTGGTTCGCCGTGGTCAGCAAAGCGAGGGCGAGCAGCCACGCTGTGCAGAGCCAGACCAGCGGCTTTGCGCCCAGCGCACCGATCAGCGCACCGCCTGCCAGCGCGCCGATCGACAGAGCTCCCGTGGTGAGCGTCGAGTTGGCGCTTGTCACGCGGCCTCGCAACCCATCGGGGGTGAGACTCAGCTGATGGGTCGTCATCGCCACCGCGTACACAGGAGCCACCAGAGACTCGCCGGCCGCGACCACGGCCAGCAGCAGTGGGTCGGGAGCCAGTGCGTACAACGGGAACATCACCGCCTCCAGCCACAACATCACCACGGCGATTCGACCTAGGGTGCGTTTCAAATGTGCTGGTCATAGCCATTCGTTGATGGCTGCGACCAGCACGGTCGCCTCGTAGCGGACCGCCAACTTGTCGTACCT
>NZ_JBEYJU010000150.1:0-13532 GCF_040703965.1 Streptomyces sp. NPDC006655
TCCAGCTTCGCCCACTGCGCATTCGTCAGATCGTGCCTCCCCACGAAGTGGATCTTGACACATCAAGATCCACTTCTGAAACGCACCCTAGCACCCGGCGCATGGGCCTCGGGGTCGAGACAGGGGGAATATGCGCGTTGTAACCGTGATCCAGGATCAGGACGGTAGCCGGAGAGTTGTGGCTGATGTCGTCTATCCCTCCGAGAGTTGACGTAAGAAATGCCCCCTCCTTCCGGAGGGGGCATTTTGGTTTCGCGGAATGTGCCGGTTTGGCTAGCTCCAGTTGTTGTCCATCCTGATCAGTCGCTTCTCGACATCGTGCGGAATAATCAACCGCCCCAACAATTCCCCATCGTCCTGCTTTCCAAGTTCAAAAGTGATTCCGGCGCTCAGTAGATCTTTTTCCATGGCTTCTACACCACCGGTCTTCCAATGTTGACTGTAGGTAATACCGGTGCTTTCGTAGACCCACCTGTCTTTTGTGGACTCCGGGTCGATCTTCGTCAAGTCGTTCATGAGAGCGTCTAGCGTGGTCTCTGCCTTTTCGCGAATGAATCCGGCCTTATCGAACCTTCCGCCGGGCTCCAGCCCGGACATGTAGTAGGCAATGGAGTCTTCCAGTCGCTTCCGCTCACGCCTGTTCTCGTCGCCTCGGGCATACTCGCGGCGGATCACCTCGTAATCCCCCAGAGCCTCAAAGACGGCCTGCGCAAGAGCCGAGTACACATGCTCAGGGTCCGGTGTCACGAATCCTGGCTTCCGGCAATCGGGGCACCGCAGGTATCGATACTCTTTCACTTCGCCGGTAGATAGTGTCTTGTAGTTGTTCGTTTCGTTAACGTTTCTACCGCACTGGTGTTTCATGACGCCGAGGAATCTGGTGGGACGGCGGTTCTTCTCGTGATGGCGCTTGTTCTTCGAGCGGGTGGCAAGTGCTGCTTGTACGTTCTCGAACTCTTCATCAGTCAAGATCGGGTTATCCGTGACCATGATTTCCTGGCCGTTCTTGTCCAGTACCGGTGTGGATTTGTAGGTGACCGCTTTCGTTCCTCCCTCGGTGCGAAGCCCCTTAACGGCAGGATTCCTCAGGGTCCTGAGAACTTGCTGGTTGTTCCATTTCCCGTTGCTGTAAGTCGGAACCTTGGCCCTGTCTAGGACCTTAGCGATTCGGTTTGCCGGAACCCCCCGCATCGCAGCTTGGTACATGTAGCGCACTGCCCGCGCTTGCTTGGGGTCTTGTACTAGGCGGAGTTTCCCGCGCACCCTGCCAGTCTTGTAGCCATACGATGGCTTACCGATACGCCATTGGTCCTGCTGCTTAGTGTATTCCCAGTGGGATGAAACGCGGGTTTTGGTGTTGGCGGCTTCAATCTCTGCAACTGCCGCGACGAATGTCACCATTGCCTGGGCCATGGGAGATGACAGGTCCAGCGTGTCATTCAGGGAAATCAGGTTCTTCCCGAACTTCTCGCACCACTTGATGACCTCGTGTAGGTCGGAAATTCGCCTAATGAACCGGTCCAGCTTCCAGAACAGAATCAGGTCGAACTCAGGTATCCGGTTGTTAAGCCAATCTCCAAGTTCCTTACGCTCCCAAGGCGCTTTCTTGGTCGCGGAGACCCCAAGGTCCCTGGCCACGCCGACAACCCTGATGCCCTCTCGGATGGCATGGCGACGAAGGTCAAGTTCCTGCCGCGCTGGGCTGGTGGTGTCCTCCGTGAGGATGGACAGGCGTACCGACAGGAGCCCACGGGGTGCACCCTCCGGTAGCGCATCGTTGCGGGCCTGGAGTTCGGCCAGCTCTGCCAGTTCGTCAGGGGTCCACTCGGGAGCGGTCTTCGTAGCGATCATGGGCGCGAGCGTACAGGCAGTTGGATTTTGGAACGTTCTTCGTCCAGTTCGTCGACCCCGGCTACGCCTACCCGGCGCTGTCCTTCGTCGTCCTCGGCGCCTTCGCCCAGCTGGCCAGCTTCCTCTACCTCAGCGCCCTGATATTCAGCGGCACCCGGCTGGCCGAGGCGTTCCGCCGCCGCAAGCGGCTGTCGGCCACGGCCACCTCGGCGGCGGGGGTGCTGTTCCTCGGCTTCGCGGTCAAGCTGACGCTGGCCGGCGCCTGAGCGTCGCCCTCCCGGGCGCCGAGGGTCCCGGTGCCTAGCCGGTCGTCTGCGGTGTGGACTTCAGCGCCCGCTTCAGGCGGGGTCCGAGCGGCGTCTCCACGAAACGGTGGATCAGCCAGGCCAGTCCCAGCATGGCGCACACCGTGATCGCGAGCGTCGGCCAGGGCGGCAGCCCCCAGCCCCGGTGCAGCACCCGGATCGCGAACCAGCCGAGGTGTTCGTGGATCAGGTAGAAGGGGTACGTCAGCGCCCCGGCCGTGGTCAGCCAGGGCCAGGCCGCCCACCGTGTCCAGCCCGCGGCCACCGCCGCCACCGCCGCGTACGCGAGGGTGACGACCAGCATCACGACGTACGGGTCACGGGGCGAGCCGTGGTGCCAGGCCCCCTCGGTGGCCATGCGCAGTCCGAGGATCCAGGAGAGCGCCACGATGCCCCACGGCAGGGCCTGGTTGCCGAAGCGGTGGACCAGGTAGAGGGCGAGGCCGCCGATGAAGTACGGGGCGTACTGCGGCATCACGACCAGCTCGGTCCAGGGGCCGCCGGCCGCGGTGGAGAGCACGGTGGCCAGCGTCCACACCGAGCAGAACAGCACCACCCTGCGGTAGGTGACGCCCGGCAGGACGACGGTCAGGGCGAACAGCGCGTAGAAGCGGACCTCGACCCAGAGCGTCCAGCAGACGCCGAGGACGCGGGGCACGCCCATCGGCTGCTGGAGCATCGTCAGGTTGACCAGGAACTCGTCCAGCCGGACCGCGTGGACGACGGCGGGCAGCACCAGGGACGCGCCGGTGACCAGCAGCAGGGCCACCCAGTAGGCGGGGTAGAGGCGGGCGACCCGGGAGCGGAAGAAGTCGCCCAGCGAGCGGCCCCAGCTGCTCATGCAGATCACGAAGCCGCTGATGACGAAGAAGAACTCGACCCCCAGGTTGCCGTAGACGGCCGCCTTGGACAGGGTGGGGAAGAGGTGGGCGGGGGTCTGGTGCCAGGACGCGGAGACGACTCCGCCGCGCCCGGTGTAGTGGTAGAGGCAGACCATCAGGGCGGCCAGCAACCGCAGTCCGTCGAGGGCGAGAAGCCGGGGGCGCGGCCGTCCGGAGGGCACGGGGACGACGGCGGTCTTCGCAGGCGAGGGCGTCGTGGTGGAGGTCGCGAGAGACATGGTCTGAAATGCTTATCAGGTGCTCGGCGGTTCATCATCCCATCCGGTCGGGCCCGTCGCCGGGGAGTGGAAGACCCCGCCGACACCTGGACGAATCATAGGAAAGTCACACTAAACCTCGCCTTCATCCCCCTGCCGGTCGTACGCCGTTCACCGTGCGGACGTTCCGGCTTCCCGGTCTCTCCATCCGTCCCCTCGGTGCGGGCCACCGCGCCCCGCACAGCTGTTACACAAGCTTTGCCTGGCGGACCAGGACGACCGCCGCACGCCGAAGGGGCGGGTCCCGTCGATCGGGACCCGCCCCTTCGGGAAGCGGTTCGGCAGCGCCCGGAGAGGGGCGCGGAGGGTGCTCAGCGGCGCGCGCCCCGCCGCAGGCTGCGGGCCTTGCGGGCGACCCGGCGGACGGTCGCGTTGCGCGGGATGAACGCCAGTTGCGCGGGCACCCCGCCGGGCAGCGCGAGCGAGGTCAGGCGCCTGCGCTTGAAGTAGCGGATGGTGCGTTCGTTCAGGTGCTTGCTCAGATAGCGCTCGGTCTCGGCGCGCAGCTGCGGGTAGATCTTCGGCTGCATGGCGAAGCCCACCGCGCGGATCAGCGCGCCGAGCGCCTCGACGGACATGCCGGGACGCTGCTCCTCGACCGCCTTGCGGTCGGTCAGGTCGGGCACCAGCGCGTCGACGACGGTGACCGGGACCCGGTTGCTGTTCTCGTAGGGGACGAGCTTGTCGAGCAGCGTGTCCGTGCCGACCCGGGCGGTCGGCAGGCCGTACAGCGCGGACGCGGTGAGCAGCGCGGTGGAGAAGCAGCCGACGACCAGGGCGGGACGCATCTTCTGGTAGAGCACCTCGGCGAGGGCCGTGGTGTCCAGGACCGTGAGCTCCACCTTGAGCTTGTCGGCCTCCTGCTCCAGGATCCGGGCGAACCGCGCGGGGGCGGAGGGGTGCGGCTTGAAGACGACCTTGGTGTGGCCGAGCTGCACCGCGCCTCTCAGCATCCGCACATGCAGGTGCTCCTCCTGCTCGGGGGTGAGGATCTCGAGCGCGGAGAGGTACTGGCCGAGCAGCAGCGCCGGTTCGTCGATCTCGGGCAGGTCGTCGCCGCTGGGCGCGAGTTCGGCCAGCACCTTGGTGAAGGCCGCGGTCGGCACGACCTCGGCCTCGACGCCGAACTCGGTGAGCAGCAGCGGCTTGAGGCCCGGCACCAGGTCCAGGTGCAGCACCCGGTCCACGCGGGTGCCGACCAGCGGGTCGATCTTGTTGCGGGTCGGGCCGTAGCTCATCAGGCCGTCGGCGTAGACGGTGACCGGGGCGCCGGTGAAGATCTGGGTCAGGCTGAGCGAGGGGTTCACCTGGATCGACTCGACGGCGAACTCCACGTCGTCGTCGCCGAGCCGCCACTCGTGGCGCAGGAAGCGTTCCCACAGGGGCATGTCGTCCACCCGGGGGGCCCAGCCGCCCGGATGGAACGGGAAGATCGTCTCGTTGTAGGAGATCACCTCGTCGAAGCGGTCGCGCAGCCGCTCGAAGCCCGGCGCCTCCTCCAGGCCCGGGGTGATCTCGGGGGTCGCCGCGTTGTTGCAGACCAGCAGGATGCGCCGGTCGGCCGGGCGGAAGGCGCCGGAGTCCAGGGCGGCCGCGAGGGTGGCGGTGCCGTAGAGGGTGGACGCCTGGAAGATCTGGGTGGTCACGCGGCGGCTCCCGCGGGGGCGGGACGGCGGCGCAGCCGGCGCAGCTTGGTGGCCCGCTGGAGGTCCATGGAGTCCAGGGCCTCGTCCAGCACGTCCTGCGGCATGCGCCGCAGCGCGGCGGCACTCATGGATTTCAGCTTCTTCGCCACCGCGGGCTCGAACCTTTCGATGGATCCCAGGTGATGGGAAATGATGGCGCAATACGTACGGACGGCCTTCGGCAGGAGGTCCTTCGCGTCGGCATCCTGTGCGGTTTCCTCGATCACCTGGTCGAACGCGCGAATGAAATCGAGCTGACGGACGTCACCGATCTGCGTGAGTGAAGAGGCTACGCCACGCCGGTAGAAGACGCCGAGCAGGTTCACCGCGGCGAAGGAATCGGCTTCCCGGTGCAGCTTCCAGATCCACGGCCGGTCCTCGGCCGTTCGCAGTCCGTCCGTGAAATGCACGAGTCCCTTGTCCACCAGACGGCGGTGGTAGACACCCGCCCACGCGTAGGCGTAGTCGACGGAGGTGGACCGGTCGGCGGGCAGGATCGCGTCCCGCGGGTTCATCACGACGTTGCGCCGGCCGACCGGCACCCGGGTCACGAGCCGGGCCCGCGCCGTGCACTGCACATGGTCGGTGCGGACGAAGTCGCAGCCCAGCGACTCGATGGCGGCCACCAGGTCCGGGTAGTAGCCCGGTGCGAGCCAGTCGTCCCCGTCCAGGAAGGTCACGTACTCGCCGCGAGCCCTGTCGATGCCCGTGTTGCGCGCGGTGGCCAGACCTCCGTTCTGTTCGTGTCTGACATGGACCGCGCCGGGCAGCTCGCGCTCTGCCCGCGCGAGAATCTCTGGAGTCCCGTCGGTCGAGCAGTCGTCGACGAGAATGAATTCGAAGTCCTCACGCGCGTTCGCGCGCAGACTCCTCAGGGTGTCGGGCGCGTATTGCTGCACGTTGTAGAACGGCACGATGACGGAGAGCTTGACCACGTGAGGGACGTTAGATGAGCGCCCGTCGTGCGTCTTGACCGCCGTCTTGATACCAGGTGAACGGCATGTGGCGAGGTCGTGAACCGGGGCTTTTCGGCGGCCGATCCCTGGCTGATTCGCCATTCGGCGACGTGTTGTTAACCCTTTGTTGCATTCGGGTTCGGGAGATCCTCGGAATGGCTTCCTAGCGTCCTCGGTGTGCCAGTAAGTGCAACGAAGTCCCTGCGGGTGGCCGTCCTGGCGGATTCCGACACCAGGTGGAAGTGGGGCGCCCTCACCGCGAAGCGCCTCGCCCCGGGCGAAGGCGACGACTCGGACGTCCGGCTCGACGGCTACCTCCTGCGCGGCCGTGCCACCCCCACCGCCCGCCAGCTCCAGGAGGTCGGCGTCCACGCGGACTCGCTCCGCGAGGTGACGGCCGTCGAGTTCCTGAGAGAGATGGAGCGGCAGTCGTACGACGTCCTCGTCCTCTCCCTCGTCGGCGGCGGGGTGCAGGCCATGCTGCACGGGCTGCGTGCCGCCTGGGCCGGCCGGGAGAAGCGCCCCGTCGTCGTCACCGGCTACGTCGGCGTCGTCTACGAGAAGCTCGCCGACGGCCTGCTGCTGCGCCACGGCGCGGACCTGGTCCTCGCCAACTCGCGCCAGGACGCCGAGCGTTTCCGCGCGGTGTACGACGGGGTGGGCGCCGACTCCGGCGCGGTGACCGAGGTCGCGCTGCCGTTCCTCGGCGGAGCGCCCTACGAAGGTGAACACAAGCCCTACACCGTCGTGTTCGCCGCCCAGCCGTCCGTCCCGGACAGCCGCAGGGACCGCGCCTACCTGCTCGACCGGCTGATCCAGCACGCCCGCAGGCACCCCGAGCGCGAGGTGCTGCTCAAACTGCGCTCCAAGCCCGGCGAGCACACCACCCACATCGAGGAACTGCCGTACCAGAAGCTGGTCCAGGGCAAGGACGCGCCCGCCAACTTCCGGCTGGTCTACGGGCACATGGGCGAGGTGCTCGACCACACCGACCTCCTGGTCACCATCAGCTCGACGGCCGCCCTGGAATCCCTGCACCGGCGGATCCCCACCGTGGTCCTCACCGACCTCGGCATCCGCGAGACGCTCGGCAACCACCACTTCGTCGGCTCCGGCTGCCTCGCCTCCTGGGACCAGCTCGACGCCGGACACCGCCCGGTGGCCGACGCCGAGTGGGTCGCCCGGCAGGGCGTCGCCGCCGACGGCTCCTACGCCACGGCCTTCGACGCCGGCCGCGAGCGCATCGCGAAGCTGCTCGCCCGGCCCGGCGGACTGCCGCCCCTGAACCCGTACTACACACCCGAGACCGCGCCCGGCTACCTGCCCGGCATCCTGGCCCGCCACCACCTCGGCCCCGACGGTGTCCCGCTGCCCGGCGCACCCGCCGCCGACAAGGCCCCGGGACCCGTCCGCCAGATCGTGCGCCGGGCCGCGCGCGGCGCCTACCGCCACGGCGTCCAGCGGGTGGCCCCCGTGATCCGACGAATGGGAGAGCTGTGAGCGACCGGATCCCGCACCAGGCGTCGCCGGCGCCTGCCGGACCTGAAGGAACAGAGCCGATGCCCCACCTCGAAGGGGCGAACCTGCCCCGTGTCCTCGCCGTCATCCCCGCCCGGGGCGGCTCCAAGGGCGTGCCCGCCAAGAACCTCGCCCCGGTCGGCGGGATCCCGCTGGTCGCCCGCGCGGTCCGCGAGTGCGTCGCCTCCCGGCTGGTGACCGACGTGGTCGTCTCCACCGACGACCAGGCCATCGCCGCCGCGGCCCGCTCCGCCGGCGCCGAGGTGGTGCTGCGGCCCGCCGCCATCGCCGGTGACACCGCCACCTCCGAGGCCGCCGTCCTGCACGCCATGGACGCCCACGAGGCGCTGCACGGCGCCGCGGTCGACGTGGTGCTGCTCGTGCAGTGCACCAGCCCCTTCATCGTCCGCGAGGACATCGACGGGGTGGCCGGCGCGGTCGTCGAGAACGGCGCCGACACCGCCCTGACCGTGGCCCCGTTCCACGGCTTCGTCTGGCGCGACGAGGTGCACGCCCCGGTGCCGGCCGCCGCCGGCGATGCCGGTGGGGCTTCCGTGAGCGGCGGCTTCGGCGTCAACCACGACAAGTCGTTCCGTCCCCGCCGCCAGGACCGCCCCCAGGACTTCCTGGAGACCGGCGCCGCCTACGCGATGCGCGCGGCCGGCTTCCGCGAGCACCAGCACCGCTTCTTCGGCCACACCGAACTGGTGCGGACCGACCCCGCGCGCGTGCTGGAGATCGACGACCCGCACGAGCTCGCGCGCGCCCGCGCCCTGGCCCCGCTCTTCGACGCGGACCGCCCCGGCGCGCTGCCGACCGCCGACGACGTGGACGCGGTCGTACTGGACTTCGACGGCACCCAGACCGACGACCGGGTGCTGATCGACGCCGATGGAAAGGAGTTCGTCTCCGTGCACCGCGGCGACGGACTCGGCATCGCCGCCCTGCGCAGGAGCGGGCTGAAGATGCTGATCCTCTCCACGGAGCAGAACCCGGTCGTCGCCGCCCGGGCCCGGAAACTCCGGATCCCGGTCCTGCACGGCATCGACCGCAAGGACCTCGCCCTCAAGCAGTGGTGCGAGGAGCAGGGCATCGCTCCCGAGCGCGTGCTCTACGTCGGAAACGACGTCAATGACCTCCCGTGCTTCGCCGTAGCCGGCTGGCCCGTGGCGGTCGCGAGCGCCCACGACGTCGTACGCGGCGCCGCACGCGCGGTCACCACCCTGCCCGGTGGTGACGGCGCGATCCGAGAGATCGCCAGCTGGATCCTCGGCCCCTCTCTCGATTCCCTCCCGAAGTAAGGACACCCCACAGTCATGAGCAACTCCCGTCTGCGCCAGTTCGGTTCCCGTGAGGTCGGTCCCGGTAAGCCCGTCTACATCTGCGGCGAGATCGGCATCAACCACAACGGTGAGCTGGAGAACGCCTTCAAGCTGATCGACGTCGCCGCCGAGGCCGGCTGTGACGCCGTCAAGTTCCAGAAGCGCACCCCGGAGATCTGCACCCCGCGCGACCAGTGGGACATCGAGCGCGACACCCCCTGGGGCCGCATGACCTACATCGACTACCGCCACCGCGTGGAGTTCGGTGAGGACGAGTACCGCCAGATCGACGACTACTGCAAGACCAAGGGCATCGACTGGTTCGCCTCCCCGTGGGACACCGAGGCCGTCGCCTTCCTGGAGAAGTTCGACGTCCCCGCCCACAAGGTCGCCTCCGCCTCCCTCACGGACGACGAGCTGCTCAAGGCGCTGCGCGCCACCGGCCGCGCCGTGATCCTCTCCACCGGCATGTCCACCCCGAAGCAGATCCGCCACGCGGTCGAGGTCCTGGGCAGCGAGAACATCCTCATCTGCCACGCCACCTCGACCTACCCGGCCAAGGCCGAGGAGCTGAACCTCCGCGTCATCAACACGCTGGAGAAGGAGTACCCGAACGTCCCGATCGGCTACTCCGGCCACGAGACCGGCCTGCAGACCACCCTCGCCGCCGTCGCCCTCGGCGCCACCTTCGTCGAGCGCCACATCACCCTGGACCGTGCCATGTGGGGCTCCGACCAGGCCGCCTCCGTGGAGCCGCAGGGCCTCACGCGCCTGGTCCGCGACATCCGCATCATCTCCGAGTCCCTCGGTGACGGCGTCAAGAAGGTCTACGACTCCGAGCTCGGCCCGATGAAGAAGCTGCGCCGCGTCAACGGTGTCGTCGCCGAGGCGGAGATCGCCGCGGCCGCCGGCGAGCCGGTCCAGGTCTGAGCCGGGTCCGATTGATGTGTTACGACGACGGGACGGTCGTACGTCGATGAGCCCCCGCGCCGGGAAGTCCGGCCCCCACACCCTCGCGTTCGTCGAGAGTCCGGTGCAGCTGCTCAACGTGCTGGAGTGGGCGCACGTCCACGCCCTGCGCGGGCCGGCGGAGCCGATGCCGGCCGTGCCCAACCAGGTACGGCGCTCGGTGTCCGGCATACCTGCGCCCGGCGCGGAACTCACGATCGTCGTCCTGTCGCCGACGGACCCCATGACCCGGGGCCAGCTGCGCCGCATGGCGGACCTGGCCCGCGACGAGGGGTACCGGGTCCGCTGGGAGGAGGCGCGCGGTGGCACCACCGCCCCCTTCCAGACGATCGGCGGCCTGGCGGGCTCGCTCCGCCGGGCCGACCGCGTCGTCATGGGAGACCCCTTCTCCCGCTACGTGCAACTACTCCTGACCATCACCCGCGCCCGTGACCTGGTGGTCGTCGACGACGGCACGGCGACGATGGAGTTCGTCGCCCAGCTCGCCCGCGGCGAACGCCTGGTCCGCTGGCACCGCAAGGGCGGCAGACCCGGCGCCCGGGACCTGCTCTTCGCCCCGGTCTCCTCCTCCGCCCGGCGCCGGCTGACCCCCAGCGACCGCCGGCGCGTCGAGGTCTTCTCGTCCATGCCGATGACGGACACCCCGCAGGGCGTGACGGTCACCGCCAACGACTTCGGCTGGACCCGGGCCCGCTTCGGCCCGCCGCGCATCACCAAGGGCGCGGACATGGTCGGCACGTCCCTGGTGGAGACCGGCGTGGTCGACGGCGACCGCTACCTGGAGGCCGTCCAGACCCTCGCCAAGGCCCACGGCGCGACCCGCTACTTCGCGCACCGCCGCGAGAGCACCGAGAAACTCCACCGCCTCGCCGCCGAGACGGGCCTGGAGATAGTCCGCCCGGACCTCCCCCTGGAGCTCATCGCCCGCCGCGGCCCCATAGGCCGTACGATCCTCAGCTTCCCCTCCACCGTCGTGCACACCCTGCCCCTCGCCCTGGTCGGCACGGGCGTCCGGGTCGCCGTCTGCGACATCGACCCGACGTGGCTGACCCAGAACGCCTCACCCAGGGCCCAGGGCTTCCTCTCCGGGGTCACGGGCACGGCGAAGGACGTCCACCGACTGGCCGCGGTGACGAACCCGTCCCAGCCCCTGCTCACGCCCCCCTGATCACTGCCTCGCCGCGGGCGCGCCCCTGCTCCACGAAGCCGGACGCCCGCGGCCGTACCGGCCGGCACGGCCGCAACCCTATGACACACGGGCGCGGCCGTAACGCCGCGGCCATACTGGAATCGCTGGCAGCCGCCCTGAAGACCATCGACCGCGACAGCGCCGCGGTGTTCGTGCAGTTCGTCGACTCGTGCCCGGTTGATCCTCAGGCGAATCAGATGTGGAGGGATCTGATGACCGCGATGCAGTACTTCTGGCGGCACCCGCTGGCGGAGCAGGTGCGTGAGGAAGGGCGTGAGGAAGGGCGTGTGGAGCAGTGTGCCGAGATGGTCCTTCGTGTCCTGGAGTGGCGTGGCATCGCGGTGAGCGATGCGGTCCGGGAGCGGGTGGGCGCCTGCACCGATCTTGAGCAGTTGGAAGTGTGGGCTCGGCGGGCGGTGCATGTCGGGGACGGTGCGGAGCTGTTCGCCGGGGAGTGAGCGCGGTGATGGTCAAGACTGCGTCATGGGGCGCCGAGGGCTGAGAGGGGGAGGGGCGGCCGACGTACTAAGGGAGCAAGCAGACGCGACTCCCGACGAAGGGCGACTCCTTGATCCCGCGACGCATCGTCCCGAACCTGGTCGCGGGGCTCGCCTCCGCCTTCCTGCTGGGAGCGTGCGGCTCCTCGACCGCTGCCGCTCCGGCGGCTCCGGCAGCTCCGGCCTCGTCCGCTCCCGCGCCGCCCGCCACGTCGGCCGCTTCGACACCGGCCACCGGCTCCGGCCCCGTGAGCGGATCCCCGGACACCGTCACCTCCGTGACGGCCAGGACGCTGAACGGCGTCGGCATCGTGGTCACCGACGACAGGGGGCTGGCCCTCTACCGTTACGACAAGGACCAGCCCAGCCCCTCGAAGTGGACGTGCTCGGGTGCGTGCACGAAGACGTGGATACCCGTCATCGTGCAGGACTCCGTCCAGACCTCAGGGGTGGAGAAGAGCCTCCTCGGCACGGTCCACCGCAACGGCAGGACCCAGCTGACCCTCGCCGGCTGGCCGCTCTACCGGTACGTCGGCGACACGGCGGCCGGACAGGTCAACGGCCAGGGCAAGGACGGCGAGTGGTACGCCGTCACCCCCGCCGGAAAGAAGTCCGCGGGCTGAGCCCCGTGAGTCCGCTGACGGCCGACTTCCAGGACCTGTTCTGTTTGAACGGGATTTCGAAGATCTTGGAGAAGAGCCAGGCCCCGGCTGTCGCGAGCGGCAGGCCCACGGCGAGCGTGAAGCAGAACGTGGGCAGTCCGTGGGACACGTGGTGCGGGGCCACGCGGCGGATCACGGCCAGGACGATCGGCAGGTGGATCAGGTAGAGGCTGTAGGAGAAGTCGCCCAGGGTGCGGACAGGGCGCGCGGTCAACAGCCTGACCAGGAAAGCCGGTTGGCCGGTGGCGACCGCGGCCAGCAGCATCGCCATGGCCGGGGCGACGGCGAGGTCGATCCAGAAGTAGTGGTTCACCGTCCAGGCGGCACCCCGGACGGCACCGACGGCCAGGACGGGCAGGGCGGCCAGGACGGCGAGCCATCCCCACGGCAGACGTCGGACCCGGTCCGACGCGCCGATGATCCCCGCGCCCACCACCCCGGCCGCGAACACGGGCGCGAGGTGCGGGGCCAGCCAGTTGTCGCCCTCGACGGGGGACGCGCCGGCGGCCAGCAGCCCGTAGGCGACCACCGGGACCGTCACGCACGCGGCCAGGAGCGCCGCACCCCACCGACGACGGACGAACAGGAGGAGGGGGAAGAGGAGGTACAGCTCGGACTCCACCCCGATCGACCAGAACGCGCCGTTCGGCGTCGGGGCGGTGACGACGTCCTGGGCGACGAGGCCGTACACCAGTACCGTCTCGCCGGTCGGCGGCCCGAAGTGGGACGCCGGCACCACGAACCAGGAGACGAGCAGGCTCAGGATCAGCGCCGCCCAGTACGGGGGCAGGATGCGCCAGGCGCGCCGGCGCAGGAACCGGCCGACGCCACCCGGGTGCCAACCGTGCCGCGCCGGGGATATCGCCAGGGAGAACCCGGAGAGGACCAGGAAGAAGACGACGGCGAGACGCCCGAACATCAGACCGTCCAGCCACCGGGGCGCCGAGCTGTGGGGGTAGCCCGGGAAGGTGTACAACCAGCAGTGGAACAGGACGACGTACAGGGCCGCGAGGCCACGGAGACCGTCCAGGCCCGCCAGTTGCCGACGGGTGGGCGAGGCGTTCTGCGCCGCCCCCTGACCGGACGGGGCGGCGGCCAGGTCGAGAGCGCTGTCGGCCGGCCGGCTCGAATCCACTGAGATGGCGAAGCCCTTCCCCCGGTCGTCGAGCACCTCGCGCCGACGACGCCTCCCGGCGACCCGATGCCGCCCGCAGCACCAGGTACGTCGCATCACCCCGAGGCGTTCATCCCCGCCGGGATCGGCGCCCTGCGGACCCGGCGCCCTGCGGACCCGGCGGCCTACGGGTTCGGCGGCCTGCGGACTCGGCGGCCTACGGGTTCGGCGGCCTGCGGACTCGGCGGCCTACGGGTTCGGCGGCCTGCGGACTCGGCGGCCTACGGGTTCGGCGGCCTGCGGAC
>NZ_JBEYJU010000151.1:0-1626 GCF_040703965.1 Streptomyces sp. NPDC006655
GGTTACGGGCGTCGTGATGACCGTGACCGTGGTCCGCGTCGTGACGACCGCGGTGACCGTCCCGCGTTCCGCCGTGACGACCGGCGCGATGACCGGCCCTCCTTCCGGCGTGACGACGAGCGCGGTGGGTTCCGTCGGGATGACCGTCGCGACGACAACCGTGGCGGTGGCGGTGGCGGCGGTGGTGGTTACGGCCGCCGTGACGACAACCGCGGCGGCGGTGGTGGTTACGACCGTCGTGACGACAACCGCGGCGGCGGTGGCGGTTACGGGCGTCGTGACGACAGCCGCGGCGGCGGTGGCGGTTACGGGCGTCGTGATGACCGTGACCGTGGTCCGCGTCGTGACGACCGCGGTGACCGTCCCGCGTTCCGCCGTGACGACCGGCGCGATGACCGCCGTGACGACCGGCGCGATGACCGGCCCTCCTTCCGGCGTGACGACGAGCGCGGTGGGTTCCGTCGGGATGACCGTCGCGACGACAACCGTGGCGGTGGCGGCGGTGGCGGTTACGGCCGCCGTGACGACAACCGCGGCGGCGGTGGCTACGGCCGACGCGATGACCGCCGTGACGACCGCGGTCCTCGCCGTGACGACAGTCGCGCTGGCGGCGGTGGCTACCCCCGCCGTGACGACAGCCGTGGCGGTGGCGGTGGCTACCCTCGCCGCGACGACAGCCGTGGCGGCAGCGGCTACCCCCGCCGCGACGACCGGCGCGACGACCGCGGTCCCCGCCGTGACGACAACCGCGGCGGTGGCTTCCGCAGGGACGATCGCCGGGACGACCGGCGTGACGACCGGCGCGGCGGTGGCTTCCGTGGCCGTGACGACCGTGACCGTGACCGGGACCGTGACCGTGACCGGGAGCCGATCAAGAGGCTGCCGATCCCGGAGGACGTCACCGGCGAGGAGATCGACAAGGACGTACGCCAGGAGCTGCTGAGCCTGCCCAAGACGCTCGCGGACGACGTCGCCAGGAACCTGGTGATGGTCGCGCGGCTCATCGACGAGGACCCTGAGGGCGCCTACGGCTACTCCAGGGTGGCCCTGCGGCTGGCGTCCCGTGTCGCCGCCGTACGTGAGGCGGCCGGGTTCGCCGCGTACGCGAACCAGAAGTACGCCGAGGCGCTCGCCGAGTTCCGGGCGGCTCGGCGCATGACCGGCAACGTGGACCTGTGGCCGGTGATGGCCGACTGCGAGCGTGGACTCGGGCGGCCGGAGAAGGCGCTCGACATGGCCGGCGCCCCCGAGGTGCACAAGCTCGACAAGGCCGGCCAGGTCGAGATGCGGCTCGTCGCCGCCGGTGCCCGGCGTGACATGGGTCAGCTGGACGCGGCGATCGTGACCCTGCAGAGCCCCGAGCTGGCGTCCAACTCCGTCCAGCCGTGGACCGCGCGTCTGCGGTACGCCTACGCCGACGCCCTGCTGGCCGCCGGCCGGGTCGACGAGGCACGGGAGTGGTTCGCCAAGGCCGTGGAGGCCGACCGGGACGGCAGCACGGACGCCTCCGACCGGCTGGCCGAGCTGGACGGGGTCGAGTTCGTCGACGCCCTGGACGAGGACGAGGACGAGGACGACGTGAACGACGAGGCCGAGGCCGAGGTCGTGGCCGAGGACAAGTCCGAG
>NZ_JBEYJU010000151.1:1723-13391 GCF_040703965.1 Streptomyces sp. NPDC006655
GAGTCCGGCAAGTCCGAGTCCGGCAAGTCCGAGTCCGGCAAGTCCGAGTCCGGCAAGTCCGAGTCCGGCAAGTCCGAGTCCGGCAAGTCCGAGTCCGGCAAGTCCGAGTCCGTGGCCGATGTGACGGCCCACGAGCCCGACACCGACGACGACACCGAGCGGGACTGATCCCGGCGCGTGACCTAGGGTCCTTCTGATGGATCTCCGCGGCGTCGCGACGCCCGGCACGCCGATCGCACGCACCGAACGCCGCTCCTTCTCCCACGGAGATCCATCAGAAGGGCCCTAGCGGCGTGACACAGCAGAAGGGGCGGGCTCCGATCCGGGGCCTGCCCCTTCTGCGTTCCGCCTTCCCGGGGGCGGTCAGACGTCGAGCGCCCGCAGCACCAGCCCCGAGGCCGGCTTCGGACCGAAGGACGTCGACTTGCGGGGCATCGTCACACCCTGGCGGGCGAGGTCACGGACGACCTCCTCACGGACCGGGTGCATGAGGACGGCCGTGCTGCCGTCCTGTTCGGCCTTGGTGACCGTCGCCGCCGCGTCGTGGATGTAGGCGATGTGGGCGGGGGAGTCCTCGGGGATGTGCCAGACGTGTTCGAGGAGCGTGGCGTGCAGGACGGTGGCGTCCAGGGTGCGCCAGGCGGCCGGGCGGTCGGCCGGGACGGTGCGGGCCAGCAGGTCCGGGTCGGGCCGGTCGAGCAGGTGGAACGTGCCGTCGCCGGCCAGCAGGAACGCGTTGCCTGCGCAGGCCGCGTCCGCGAGCGCCTCCTGTGCTTTCGGCAGCGTCACGTCGAGCCGGCGTACCCGGAAGTGGCCCTCGACGGCCGTCAGGGCGTCCGCGACCCGCAGGCCGTGCAGCAGGCGGTGGATGGCGCGGACGCGCAGCGGGTAGCGGGCGGTGTCCACGAGGAGCACCAGGCCGTAGTCCCAGGGGCTGGGGGAGGCGTGCTCCGCGCGCAGCCGCAGGTAGGTGGCCCAGCGGTGGTGGCCGTCGGCGATCAGGGCCTGGTGGTGGGCCAGGTCGGACTGGACGCGGGCCACCTCGGCGGGGTCGGTGATCGACCAGAGGCGGTGGTGGAAGCCGTCCTCCGTGGTGGTCGCGAGCAGCGGGAGCCGTCGGGTCGTGGTCTCGACGACCTCGGCGGCGGTGCCGTCGCCCCGGTAGGTGAGCAGCAGCGGTTCCAGGTTCGCGGAGGTGGCGCGCATCAGGGCCGCGCGGTCGGCGACGACCGGGGGCATGACCTCCTCGTGCGGCAGCACCACGCCCTCGGACGGCTCCGAGACCCGCAGGGCGCCGATGACCCCGCGTTGGAGCATGCCGTTGCCGTCGCGCTGTTCGTAGACGTACAGGCCGGGTTCCGGGTCCATGGCGAGGATGCCCTCGGCCTGCCAGCGGCGCAGGGTGTCCGCCGCCTGTTCGGTGCGGGCGCTGGGGGTGCCGGCCTGGGGAAGGATGAGGCGGACGATGTTGTGCGGGTCCGCGGACTGGAGGTGGTGGACTCCGTCGGGGCGTACGACGACGTCGTACGGCGGGGAGGTGACGGCCGCCAGACTGCCGACCCGGTCCGGGTCGTAGCGAAGGCCTCGGAACGGGGTGAGTTCCAGGCCTCGGCGCTCCGTTGCTTCCGAGTGACCTGCAGTGTTCATCCCGGCATCGTACGTGTGTCGATGCGTGCGGGATGATCGGTGGGGAAGGCGGGTCGAGCGAGAGTGACAAGGAGCGATGGGGAATGAGCCAGGGCACCAGGACTGGTCCCGAGGGCAGCGGACAGGCCCTGAGCACGGCGTACGACACGGCGCTGCTCGATCTGGACGGGGTGGTGTACGCGGGTGGCAGCGCGATCGCGCACGCCGTGGAGTCGCTGGAGGTGGCCCGCTCGGGCGGCATGCGTCTGGCGTACGTCACCAACAACGCGTTGCGGACGCCGGACGCGGTGGCCGGGCATCTCACGGAGCTGGGGATCCCGACGGAGGCCGACGACGTCATCACCTCGGCGCAGGCGGTGGCGCGGCTGATCAGTGAGCAGGTGCCTGCGGGGGCGCGGGTGCTGGTCATCGGGGGTGAGGGGCTGCGGGTCGCGCTGCGGGAGCGGGGGCTGGAGCCGGTGGAGTCCGCCGACGACGATCCGGCGGCCGTGGTGCAGGGGTTCGGCGGGCCGGATCTGCCGTGGGGCCGGTTCGCGGAGGCGTCGTACGCGGTGGCGCGCGGGGTGCCGTGGTTCGCGTCCAACACGGATCTGACGATCCCCAGTGGGCGGGGGATCGCGCCGGGCAACGGCGCGGCGGTGGAGGTGGTGCGGATCGCTACGGGTGCGGAGCCGCAGGTGGCGGGCAAGCCGCTGCCGCCGATGCACCGGGAGACGATCCTGCGGACGGGCGCGAAGCGGCCGTTGGTGGTGGGGGACCGGCTGGACACCGACATCGAGGGCGCGTTCAACGGCGGCGTCGACTCGCTGCTCGTGCTGACCGGCGTCACCGACGGGCCCCGGCTGCTGGCCGCGCCGCCGCAGCACCGGCCGACGTATGTGGACGCCGATCTGCGGGGGCTGCTCACCGGGCAGCCGGAGGTGAGTGCCGCGGGCGACGGGTTCCGGTGCGGGGGGTGGACCGCCACGGCCGGAGCGGAGGAGCTGGAGCTGTCGGGTGACGGGGAGGCGCTCGACGGGCTGCGGGCGTTGTGCGCGGCGGCCTGGACGGCGGCCGGGGAGGGCTCCTGCGGGCTGGACGGGGCCAAGGCGCTGGCGCGGCTCGGTCTCTGACGGCCCGGGGACTCCGCCCGCGGGGGCGGCGTTGGCCGGCGGGACCGGGCACCGCGATCTATGCGAGGGTAGGCTAACCTAACTACGTGTTGGTCGAGAGTCCCCCCGAACAGCGCGCGGAGACCGCCCCCGCGCCCCCAACCCGCCGGGCGATACGGTCCCTTGGTCTTCTCGGGTCCGTCGGGATCCTGGTGCTCGTCGCCCTGGCGAGCATCGCGATCGGTGCCAAGGAGCTGCCGTGGGAGCAGGTCTGGCACGGTCTGTTCCACGACACCGGGACGTACGGGGACGTGGTCGTCGACGAGCGGCTGTCGCGGACCGTCCTCGGTCTGCTGGCCGGTGCCGCCCTCGGCCTGTCCGGGGCGGTGCTCCAGGCGCTCACCCGCAACCCGCTGGCCGACCCCGGGCTGCTCGGCATCAACGCGGGCGCCTCGGCCGCCGTGGTCACCGCCATCACCTTCTTCGGCGTCACCACGCTGCGCGGCTACGTGTGGTTCGCGTTCGCCGGCGCGGCCGTGGTGGGTGCGCTGGTGTGGTTCCTGGGCGGCAGCCGGGGCGCCACCCCGGTACGGCTCGCGCTCGCGGGCACCGCGATCAGCGCCGCGCTCTACGGCTATCTCCAGGCCGTGATGATCACGGACGGTGCGGCGCTCAACAAGCTGCGTTTCTGGACGGTGGGTTCGCTGGCCTCGGCGAGCGACGCGACGATCGTGCAGGTGCTGCCGTTCCTGGCGGCGGGCACCCTGCTCGCCCTCGGCCTGGCCCGGCCGCTGAACGCGGTGGCGATGGGTGACGACACGGCCCGTGCCCTCGGCGCGAACCTGGGCCGTACCCGGGCCCTCGCCATGCTCGCCGCCACCGTGCTGTGCGGCGCGGCCACCGCGGCCTGCGGTCCGATCGCCTTCGTCGGCCTGATGGTGCCGCACGTGGTGCGCTCCTTCACCGGCCCGGACCTGCGCTGGATCCTGCCCTACGCGACGGTCCTGTCGCCGGTGCTGCTGCTCGGTGCCGACGTCGTCGGCCGGGTCGTCGCCCGTCCCTCGGAGCTCCAGGTCGGCCTCGTCACCGCGGTCATCGGCGGGCCGGTCTTCATTCTTCTCGTACGACGGCGGAGGACGGCCCAGCTGTGAGGAACACGCGTACCCTGCGCACCCCCGGCGGGCTCTCCGTGCGGGCGGACGTGCGCGCGCTGGTCGTCGTGGTGGCGCTGCTGCTGGCCGCGGCCGCCGCGAGTGTCGTGCTGATCGGCACCGGCGACTTCCCGATCTCCTTCGGTGACGTGCTGAGGACGCTGGCCGGTGACGGCACCGCCGGGCAGGAGTTCATCGTCGACGAACTGCGGCTGCCGCGGGTCCTGGTCGGTCTGCTGGTCGGTGCCTCGCTGGGGCTCGGCGGCGCGCTGTTCCAGTCGATCTCCCGCAACCCGCTGGGCAGCCCGGACGTCCTGGGCCTGTCCCAGGGCGCCACGTCCGGCGCGCTCGTCGTCATCGTGCTGATGTCGGGCAGTGCCACCCAGGTCACCGTCGGTGCGCTGATCGGCGGGCTGCTGACCGGTCTCGGCATCTATCTGCTCGCCTGGAAGCAGGGGGTGCACGGCTACCGCCTGGTCCTGGTCGGTATCGGTGTCTCCGCGATCGTCACCGCGGTCAACGGCTATCTGCTCACCAAGGCCGACCTGGTCGACGCCACCCGCGCGGTCGTCTGGATGACCGGCTCCCTCGACGGCCGTGACTGGAGCCAGGTCTGGCCGCT
This sequence comes from Streptomyces sp. NPDC006655, assembly GCF_040703965.1. Lineage (NCBI taxonomy): Bacteria > Bacillati > Actinomycetota > Actinomycetes > Kitasatosporales > Streptomycetaceae > Streptomyces > Streptomyces sp. NPDC006655. The sequence goes on from NZ_JBEYJU010000151.1 coordinate 6,235, forward strand.
GCTCGCGCTGTGCGCGATCCTCGTCCCGCTGGTCCTCGCCAACGCCCGGGGCCTGCGCATGACGGAGATGGGCGACGACGTGTCGTACGCCCTGGGGGTGCGGGTGGAGCGGGTGCGGATGCTGCTCATGGTGTCCGCGGTGCTGCTGACCGCGGCCGCCACCGCCGCGGCCGGTCCGGTGAGCTTCGTGGCGCTCACCGCACCGCAGCTCGCCCGCCGCCTGACCCGTTCACCGGGACCCAACCTGGTGGCCTCCCTGAACATGGGTGCCACCCTGCTCGTCACCGCGGACTGGGCGTCCCAGCGCGCGTTCGGCGCCGACCAGCTGCCCGTGGGCGTGGTCACCGGCGTCCTCGGCGGTGTGTACCTGCTCTGGCTCCTCGTCACCGAGCGCAGGGCGGGCCGGATATGAGCCCGATCCCCACCGGCGGGACGAACGACCCGAGGAGCACTGTGAACCGCCTGTCCGCCGAGAACGTCACCCTCGCCTACGACCAGCGGGTCATCGCCGAGCAGTTGTCGGTGGAGATCCCCGACAACTCCTTCACGGTGATCGTCGGTCCGAACGCCTGCGGCAAGTCGACGCTGCTGCGCGCCCTGTCCCGGATGCTCAGGCCCAGCCGGGGCCGGGTGCTCCTGGACGGCCAGGTCGTCCAGTCGATGCCGGCCAAGAAGGTCGCCCGCACCCTCGGCCTGCTCCCGCAGTCGTCCATCGCGCCCGACGGCATCACCGTCGCCGACCTGGTCGGCCGGGGCCGTTACCCGCACCAGGGCCTGCTGCGCCAGTGGTCGGCCGAGGACGAACGGGTCGTCCAGGAGGCGATGGCGCGGACCGGGGTCGCCGAGCTCGCCGACCGGTACGTCGACGAACTCTCCGGCGGGCAGCGCCAGCGCGTCTGGATCGCCATGGCACTCGCCCAGCAGACCCCGCTGCTGCTCCTCGACGAGCCGACCACCTACCTGGACATCCAGCACCAGATCGACGTCCTCGACCTGTGCGCGGAACTCCACGAGGAGCAGGGGCGGACCCTGGTCGCGGTCCTGCACGACCTCAACCACGCGGCCCGCTACGCCACCCATCTGATCGCGCTCAAGGGCGGCCGGGTCGTCGCGGAGGGCGCCCCGAACGACATCGTCACCGCCGCGCTGGTCGAGGAGGTGTTCGGGCTGGCCTGTCAGGTGATCGACGACCCGGAGACGGGAACCCCGCTGGTGGTGCCGGCGGCCCGGAAGGCGAGGGCCGGCACGAGGGGGGCCGCGGCGAGCGGGGTCACAGCAACTTCCTGAGCCGGAACAGGTCCAGCAGGTTCGCCTCCAGCTTCACCCGGCCCGAGCCCCAGGCCCCGGCGAAGTTCAGCTCGCCGTCGACCAGGGCCACCAGGTCGTCGCCGGCCATGGCGAGTCTGATCTGCGCCTTCTCGCGCGGCGCCCCGGGGAACGTCTCCGCCACCTCGATCCGGCCGCCGGTGAGCCGGCCGGCGAAGGTGACGTCCAGGTCGGTGATGTGGCAGCTGACCGTGCGGTCCATGGCGGCGGCCGCCCGGGCGTCGCCCTCGGCGCCACCCATGTTGTGCGAGAGCTTCTCGAGTGCGGCGCGGCACTCCTCGATCGTGGCCATCGCGATCGACGGTACCCCAGCGGTTCGGGGTAGCGTCGGGGCATGACCGACTCTGTGCCCGAGGGCCCGGCGGCGGAGGCGGCGGAGACGGCCCCGGTCGCGGTACCCGCCGAATCCGAGTACGACCCCGCCGCCACCGCCCCGCTGGACGTCCCCCGCACCCCCACCGGCCACGCCGAGGTCGACGCCCTGCTCGACCGGCTGGCCGACGCCGACCACCTCGGCACCGACGGGCATCTGGAGGTGTACGAGGATGTACACCGGGGACTGCGCGACGCGCTCACGGCGCTCGACACCCGCCCGGGACCTCCGGGACCCCCGGTGCCCGCACCGTCGTACCACCAGAGCAGGAGCTGAACCCACCGTGGCAGGAGTCGCACGTCGCCGTCTGGACGCGGAGCTGGTCCGCCGGAAGCTGGCGCGCTCGCGCGAGCACGCCAGCCAGCTGATCGCCGCCGGGCGGGTGTCCGTCGGCAAGACCGTCGCGACCAAGCCGGCCACGCAGGTGGAGACCGCCGCGGCGATCGTCGTGCAGAGCGACGACAGCGATCCCGAGTACGTGTCCCGGGGCGGGCACAAGCTCGCGGGCGCGCTCGAAATCTTCGTACCGCGGGGGCTTGTGGTGGCCGGGCGGCGGGCGCTGGACGCGGGCGCGTCGACCGGCGGGTTCACCGATGTGCTGCTGCGGGCGGGCGCCGCGCACGTCGTCGCCGTCGACGTCGGGTACGGCCAACTCGCCTGGTCTCTGCAGAGCGATGAACGCGTCACCGTCAAGGACCGTACGAACGTACGCGAGTTGACGCTTGAAGCGATCGATGGGGAGCCTGTGGATCTAGTCGTGGGTGATCTGTCCTTCATCCCGCTCGGGCTGGTGCTGCCGGCCCTGGCGCGGTGTGTGAAGCCGGACGCCGACCTGGTGATGATGGTCAAGCCGCAGTTCGAGGTGGGCAAGGAGCGACTGGGCAGCGGGGGAGTCGTACGGAGTCCGCAGCTGCGGGCGGAGGCCGTGCGGGGGGTTGCCGACAAGGCGTGGGAACTGGGGCTCGGGGTGAACGGTGTCACCGCGAGTCCGCTGCCCGGGCCGTCGGGCAACGTCGAGTACTTTCTGTGGCTGCGGGCCGGCGCACCCCAGTTGGATCCGGCCGATGTTGACCGTGCAGTGGCGGAGGGGCCGCGTTGACACAGAACCGAGCTCGTACTGTTTTCCTCCTCGCCCACACCGGGCGGCCCGCGGCGATCCGCAGCGCCGAGCTGGTGGTGAAGGGGTTGCTGGCGGCCGGAGTCGGCGTACGGGTACTGGATTTCGAGGCCCGCGACCTGCCGCTGCCCGACGAGGTGGAACTCGTCGAGGAGGCGTCGCCGCACAGCCTCGACGGCTGTGAGCTGCTGATCGTGCTCGGCGGTGACGGGACGCTGCTGCGCGGTGCCGAGTTCGCGCGTGCCTCCGGGGTGCCGATGCTCGGCGTCAACCTCGGGAGCGTCGGGTTCCTCGCGGAGGCCGAGCGGGACGACCTGGACAAGGTCGTCGACCGGGTGGTGAGCCGGGCGTACGAGGTCGAGGAGCGGATGACGGTCGACGTCGTCGTGCACCGCAACGGGGACATCGTGCACACCGACTGGGCGCTGAACGAGGCGGCCGTGCAGAAGGCGGGCGCCGAGAAGCTCCTGGAAGTCGTGCTGGAGATCGACGGGCGGCCGGTGACGGGGTTCGGGTGCGACGGCATCGTGCTGTCGACGCCGACCGGGTCCACTGCCTACGCCTTCTCCGCCGGCGGGCCGGTGGTGTGGCCGGAGGTGGAGGCGCTGCTGATGGTGCCGATCTCCGCGCACGCGCTGTTCGCGAAGCCGCTGGTGACGTCGCCGGACTCGGTGCTCGCGGTGGAGGTGCTGCCGCACATCCAGCCGGGGGTGCTGTGGTGTGACGGGCGGCGGACGGTGGAGCTGCCGCCGGGGGCGCGGGTGGAGGTGCGGCGGGGGGCGGTGCCGGTGCGACTGGCACGGCTGCACCACGCTTCGTTCACGGACCGGCTGGTGGCGAAGTTCGCGTTGCCGGTCTCCGGGTGGCGGGGGGCGCCGCACTAGCGGTTCGTGGGGGCTGGTTCCGGAGCGTCGGCGGCTGCGGGTGCGTGGGGGCTGGTCGCGCAGTTCCTCCCCCAGCCTTCGGCCGGGGGTACCCCCAGCGCCCCTTGGTTTCTCCGTCCGCCGCGCGTCTGTACGGCACCGTGCCCCCTGGGGGGCGCACCTCCACTCGCCCGGGTGACAGGGTGCCTCGCACTTCTCGGGCCCGACCTCGTAAGGTCTTCTCCGTGCTGGAAGAGATGCGGATACGGTCCCTCGGAGTCATCGACGACGCCGTCGTCGAGCTGTCGCCGGGGTTCACCGCCGTCACCGGTGAGACCGGTGCGGGCAAGACCATGGTGGTCACCAGCCTCGGGCTGCTGCTCGGCGGGCGGGCGGATCCGGCGCTCGTGCGGATCGGGTCCGAGAAGGCGGTCGTCGAGGGGCGCGTCACCGTGCCCGCGGGCGCCTCCGCGGGCGTACGGGCCGAGGAGGCCGGTGCCGAGCTGGACGACGGGGCGCTGCTGATCAGCCGTACCGTTTCCGCCGAGGGGCGTTCCCGGGCGCACCTGGGCGGGCGGAGCGTGCCCGTGGGGCTGCTCGCCGAGCTCGCCGACGACCTGGTGGCCGTGCACGGGCAGACCGACCAGCAGGGCCTGCTGAAGCTGTCCCGGCAGCGCCAGGCCCTCGACCGGTACGCGGGCGACGGCGTCGCCGTGCCGCTCGCCAAGTACGGCGAGGCGTACCGGCGGCTGCGGGCCGTGACGGTGGAGCTGGACGAGATCGTCACCCGGGCGCGTGAGCGGGCCCAGGAAGCCGACATGCTGCGGTACGGGCTGGACGAGATCGCGGGCGTGGAGCCGCGGCCCGGCGAGGACGTCGAACTCGCCGAGGAGGCCGAGCGGCTCGGGCACGCCGAGGCGCTGTCGTCGGCCGCGACCGCCGCGCACGCCGCGCTCGCGGGCAACCCCGAGGACCCCGAGGGCATCGACGCGGCCACCCTGGTCGCGGGCGCCCACCGGGCCCTGGAGGCCGTACGGTCGCACGACCCGGCGCTCGCCGCGCTCGCCGACCGCATCGGTGAGATCGGGATCCTGCTGGGCGACGTGGCCGGGGAGCTGGCCGGGTACGCCGACGACCTGGACGCCGACCCGCTGCGACTGGCGGCCGTGGAGGAGCGGCGGGCCGCGCTCACCGCGCTGACCCGCAAGTACGGCGAGGACGTCGGCGCGGTGCTGGCCTGGGCCGAGCAGGGGGCCGCGCGGCTCGGCGAACTCGACGGCGACGACGAGCGGATCGACGAGCTGACCGCCGAGCGGGACGCGCTCCGTGCCGAACTGGGCGGTCTCGCGCAGGCGTTGACCGACGCGCGGACGGAGGCCGCCGAGCGGTTCGCCGCGGCCGTCACCGCCGAGCTGGGCTCCCTCGCGATGCCGCACGCGCGTGTGTCCTTCGCGATCCGGCAGACCGAGGATCCCGAGGGCGTGGAGGTCGGCGGCCGCCCGGTGGCCTACGGCCCGGCGGGCGCCGACGAGGTCGAACTGCTCCTCGCCCCGCACCCGGGCGCCCCGCCGCGCCCCATCGCCAAGGGCGCCTCCGGCGGTGAGCTGTCCCGGGTGATGCTCGCGGTGGAGGTCGTCTTCGCGGGCACCGACCCGGTCCCGACGTACCTCTTCGACGAGGTCGACGCGGGTGTGGGCGGCAAGGCGGCGGTCGAGATCGGCCGGCGCCTCGCGAAGCTCGCCAAGTCCGCGCAGGTGGTCGTGGTCACCCACCTTCCCCAGGTGGCCGCCTTCGCCGACCGCCAGTTGCTGGTCGAGAAGACCAACGACGGCACGGTCACCCGCTCCGGCGTGAAGGTCCTGGAGGGCGAGGAGCGGGTCCGGGAGCTGTCCCGGATGCTGGCCGGCCAGGAGGACTCGGAGACGGCCCGGGCGCACGCGGAGGAGCTGCTCGCGACGGCCCGCGCGGACCGCTGACGGAACACGGGGCGGCGCGTTGGTGCGCCGCCCCGCGCCCGCCTCTGCGGGCCCCCTTCTTCACTCTCCCGGGTGACACGCTCCGGCGCATTGCCCCGGCCCGCCTCGGTATGTGCCGCCCCGGGGTACGCGGAACCCCCTTGCGTGCTGGCATCCTTGACGGGGACGGGGTGTCCGGGGGAGGGCGCACGGCGACCTCTTCGGCCCGATACCTTCTGTACGTTCCCTCGTGACCGCCCCACGCCGAACCAGGAGCACGGCCGCGTGAGCCCCGTGAGCAGCAACGCACCGCTCGGCCAGTCGCCGCTGCGCACCGTGCAGGTGCTGGGCGGCGGCAACGCCGGCAGCAGTGCGCACGTGCGTTCGCTGGCCGCCGGCCTCGTCGCGCGGGGCGTGCGGGTCACGGTGTGCGCCCCCGTGGAGGCCGATCGCGCCTACGGCTTCTCGGACGCCGGCGCCGACCACGTGCACGTGCCGCGCAGCAGCGACCCGGGGTCGGTCGCCGCGCTCCGTGCGGCCTGCACCGGCGCCGACCTGGTGCACGCCCACGGCCTGCACGCCTCCTTCCGTGCGGCGCTGGCACTGAGCGGCCGCAGCACCCCGCTCGTCGTCACCTGGCACAACCGGGCGCACGCCGAGGGTGCCCGGGCGCATCTGCTGCGGATGCTGGAGCGGCGCGTGGCGCGGGCCGCCGCGGTGGTCCTCGGGACCACGTCCGACCTGGTGGACCGCGCCCGCCGTACCGGAGCCCGGGACGCCCGGCTCGCCGCCGTGGCGCTGCCCGGACCGCGGCCCGCGACGCCGGACGACCCGGAGGGGCTGCGGCCCAAGGTGCGCGCCGAACTCGGTGCCATGGGGCGGCCGTTGCTCATGGCCGTCGGCTCCCTCGACCGGCATCGCGGCTACGACGTCCTGCTGGACGCGGCCCACGCCTGGCGGCGGCTCGACCCGGTGCCGCTGCTCGTCGTCGCCGGGGAGGGCCCGCTGCGCACGGAGTTGCAGCGGCGGATCGAGGCCGAGGAACTGCCCGTCCGGCTCGTCGGCCGCCGTGACGACGTCTCCGAACTGCTCGCCGCCGCCGATCTCGCGCTGCTGCCCAGCCGTTGGGAGTCCCGCTCGGTCCTCGCGCAGGAGGCCCTGCACGCGCGCGTGCCCCTGGTCGCGACCGCTGTGGGCGGCATCCCCGACCTGGTAGGAGACGCGGCCGAACTCGTCCCGTACGGCGACGCGCCGGCCCTCGCCGCCACCGTCGTACGCCTGCTCGGCGACCCCGGGCGGTGCGCGGAACTGCGCGAGAAGGGCACCCGGCAGGCGGCGAGCTGGCCGACCGAGGACGAGACGGTGGCCCAGGTCCTCAGCGTGTACGACGAGTTGACCCAGCCCCGGCCGCTGCCCTAGCAAGCACGCCTGCGGGCCCTGAGCGCCGGGCCGCTGCCCTTGGAGACGTGTCTGCGGGCCCTGAGCGCCGGGCCGCTGCCCTTGGAGACGTGTCTGCGGGCCCT
>NZ_JBEYJU010000152.1:0-13284 GCF_040703965.1 Streptomyces sp. NPDC006655
TGCCCTCAGCACCATGACCCAGCACCCGCCCCCGAGTACCCGCAACCGCCCCGCTACCAGCAGCTATACCCACCGAAAGCGGAATCCAGCACTAGGCCGAATCGGCTGCTTGCCTTCGGCTTCGGGGGAGACGGGAGCCCACTCGGCCCACTCGGTGAGGTGTTGCCGGGGAAGGATTTCTCTGGGGTCAGAGCCCGGCGACGACGCGTCGTAGTGTGCCCGGCGCGATGCGCAGCATGGCGGGCATGACTTTCGTCTGACCGGGGAATGCCATGTTCCGCCGTCCCCGAAGAGCCTTCATCGTGACCGCCGCTACCTGTGCGGGAGCCAGCTTCTTCCCCGTGGCTTCGGCGTTCATGGGCGTGTCCGTGGACGGTGGGAGGACCTCGAGGACATGGGTGTCCTGCGGGGCGAGTTGACGGCGCAAGCCGTCCGCAAAGCCGTGCAGGCCGGCCTTCACCGCGCCGTGGGTAGGCGCGCGAGTGGGCGAGACCAGAGCGAACCCCGAGGTGATGAATACGATCGCGTCGGGTGATGGCCATCGCTCGAGCACTTCACCCGTCAAGTGGATGGGGGCGGTGAGGTTCAGCGCCACCTCGGCATCGAGAGTCGCATTGGGGTTCTTGCCGGCTGCATAGTCTCGTTCCTCGAACGTACCGGCGTTGTTGATCAGCACGTCCAGACGCCCGAAGCGATCAGCGACTGCTTGCAGCAACGCTGCCCGGTCGGCTGCGTCCGTCACATCGGCCCGCACGGCCAGCGCCTGCGGGTGTGCCTGCGCGAATCGGTCAAGTGCAGCCTGCGAGCGTCCGCACACGACGACAGACGCCCCGAGCTCCACGAAGGACTGCGCGAGGCTCAGGCCGATGCCTGAGGTTCCGCCAGTAATGAGTACCGTCTGTGACACGATGTCACCTCTCTGTATAGCGTATCGATCGGTACGAAATACTCTAGCACTTCCGTATCGATCGGTACCGAAGGAGTAGGATGAAGAAATGACCTCGCCGACACCGGTCCCACCTGGCAGGCCCCGCGCGTTCGACATCGACGAGGCACTGGATCGTGCAGTCCTGGTGTTCTGGTCAAAGGGTTTCGAGGGCGCCAGCCTTGACGACCTCACCGAGGCGATGGGTATCAGCCGCCCCGGCCTGTACAGGGCGTTCGGCAGCAAAGAAGACCTCTTCTACAAGGCGCTGGAGCGGTACACCGAGGGCTTGACCGCCTACTTCGGCCGAGCTCTGGCAGAGCCCACAAGTGCAGCAGTGGCTGCTGCCGTGCTCCACGGGACGGTCGAGGCGGCAACCATGCCGGGACTGCCCACGGGCTGTCTTGGCGTGCAGGGCGCGTTGGCCACCGGGGATGAGAGCCGCCCGGTCCGAGACGCACTCATCGCATGGCGTGAGGACGGGATAGCCCACTTGACGCGCCGGTTTCAACAGGCGGTGGACGCCGGCGACCTTCCGCCTTCCACAGATCCTCATCTTCTCGCGCTCTACCTGAGAACAGTCGCCAATGGGATCGCCGTCCAGGCCGCGAGTGGTAGTTCCCGCCCTGAGCTGCTGCAAGTCGCGAACCTCGCGCTGGGCAGCTGGCCCAAGCCGTAGTCAGCCAGTCAGCCCGGGATCTGCGCACGTACTCGGTTTTCCGTGGTTCGCGCGAGGCCGGTGTGACTGGCGCGACGGGCGGAGGAGCAGCGGGTGCGGCGGCAGCGGGCGGTTCCGAGGGGGCGCGGGATGCCGACGCTGCGACGGGGGCTGGCGAGACGGCGCGTGCCGGGGCCGAGGCGCGCAGTCAACTACCGATGATCAACTGTTCATCGAGCCGTGCGTGCCGGCGGCATTCCGGCTCCCGTCCTTGTCGCGTCGGAGCCCCAGCTGGCCAGCAGTCGTAGTGCCTCCGCGGACGGGGAGTCGGGTTCGGCGTGGTACGTCGCCAGTGTCTGTTCGTGGTCGTCGGCCAGGTGGAACGACTCGAGGCGGAGATCGAGTTCGCCGACGAGCGGGTGGTGCAGGCGCTGGATGCCGTGGCACTTGTCCTTGACGTCGTGGGCGGCCCACAGCCGCCTGAACTCCTCGCTCTTCACGGAGAGTTCGCCCACGAGCGCGGACAGCCGGGGGTCGTTGGGATGGGAGCCGGCGTCCATGCGCAGCTGAGAGACGACGTCGTTCGCTTTTTGCTCCCAGTCCACGAACAGGTCGCGGTACTCGGGCCTGAGGAACACCAGCCGCGCCCAGTTCCGCTCGTGCGCGGGCAGCTCGGCCCAGTCGCCGAAGACCGCCGCGGCCATCCGGTTCCAGGCGAGTATGTCCGAGCGCCGTCCCACGAGGATCGCCGGGCCGCCTTCCATGGTGTCCAGCAGCGTCCGCAGGGGGACCCGCACCTGCTGGGTGCGGCCGGCCGGCTTCTTCTTGTGCTGTTTCGGCTTCGCCAGGTGTGTGAGGTGGGCGTGCTCGGCGTCGCTCAGCCTGAGCGCGCGGGCGATTGCCTCGAGGACCTCCGCCGACACGTGCCGGCCGTTGCCCTGCTCCAGGCGCGTGTAGTACCCCACCGACACCCCGGCCAGCTGCGCCAGCTCCTCGCGGCGCAGCCCCGGCACCCGCCGGTGCCGCCCGAAGTCCGGCAGGCCCACGTCCTCCGGCTTCAGCCGGGCCCGCCGGGTGCGCAAGAACTCACTGAGCTCGGCACGCGGGTCCAGAGCGCCGTCGGTGCTCTCGTGCACCGGTTCGGGGTATTCGTCCATGCCTCCGAGTATCCACGGTCGGACGCACACCAGCCTGCACCAGTCAGTGGTAGGCACAGCGGATGTACACAAAGCCGTGACCTGGGTGAATGCCGGATCGTCCAGCACGCTGGCCCCTGTGCCCGGCTGGAAGGCAGCCGGGGCGTGACGTGCATCAAGAATGGAGCACACCCCATGACCGCAACACAGGCGACCGAGTCGAGAACCCACCAGAGCGAAACGGCCGCGGAGGTGGTCGGCCGCCTGCGGGCGACGTTCACCACCGGCGTCACCCGCGGACTGGACTGGCGCGTCGACCAGCTGCAGCGGCTGCGGGCCCTGCTGGTCGAGAACGAGCAGGAGCTGATCGAAGCGCTCTGGAAGGATCTGAGGAAGAACCCCGCCGAGGCGAAGACGCAGGAGATCGACTTCACCGTCGCCGACATCGACGAGACGCTGGCGAATCTCGAGAGCTGGCTTCAGCCCCGCCCGGTGGAGGTTCCCGCCCACTTCGGCCCCACGACAACCGCCTACACCACGTACGACCCGCTCGGGGTGGTCCTGGTGATCGCTCCGTGGAATTTCCCGCTGCACCTTCTCATCGACCCCATCATCGGCGCCCTGGCCGCCGGGAACACGGTGGTGGCCAAGCCGAGCGAGATCTCGGTGCACACCTCGGCGGTCGCCTCACGCCTCCTGCGTGAGTACTTCGACCCTGACGTGCTCACCGTGGTCGAGGGGGGCGCCGAGGAGACCACGGCCCTCCTGGCACAGCGTTTCGACCACATCTTCTACACCGGCAACGGCACGGTCGGCCGGATCGTCATGGCCGCAGCCGCCAAGAACCTCACCCCCGTCACGCTCGAACTCGGAGGCAAGTCACCGGTCTTCGTGGCGCCCGATGCGGACGTGGAGGAGACCGCGAAGCGGCTGGTGGGCGCCAAGTTCGGCAACGCGGGCCAGCAGTGCGTAGCCCCCGACTACGTGCTGGCCGATCCTGCCACCGCCGCCGCCCTGGTCCCCGCCCTGCGCGCGGCTGTCGACGCCCAGTTCGGTACCAGCCCGCAGACCGCGGCCGGCTTCGGCCGGATCATCAACGAGCGGCACTTCGACCGGCTCACGCGTCTGCTGGACTCCGGCAGGGCGGCGGTGGGAGGCCAGCACGACCGCGACGACCTGTTCATCGCACCCACCGTGCTCACCGATGTCGACCCCGCCTCGCCGGTCATGCAGGAGGAGATCTTCGGTCCGATCCTCGCCGTCGTCGAGGTCGACGACCTCGACGCCGCCATCGCCTTCATCAACGAACGCGACAAGCCCCTCGCCCTCTACGCCTTCACCGCCTCCGAGGCCACCAAGTCGCGCCTGGTGAACGAGACGTCCTCCGGCGGCGTCGCCTGGGGCCAGCCGGTGATGCAACTGCTCATGACCGGCCTGCCGTTCGGCGGCGTCGGCGAAAGCGGCATGGGCCGCTACCACGGCCGGTACTCCCTCGAGACGTTCAGCCACCTCAAGGCCGTCGCGGACGTCCCACTCAGCTAGCCTCGCGCGTTCTGCCGACACCACCCACACTCCGATCCGCCGGGACAGCGTGGACCCCCTGCGCCGCTGACCCTCATCCCGTTTCCCTCCCTGTTGCAGAAAGAAAGAAACCCATGCCTGCCAACACTTCAGAAGTTTCGCCCGTCCCGTCACTTTTCTCCCCCGTCTCTCTCGGGAAGATCGAGCTCGCCAACCGCGTCGTCATGGCACCGCTGACCCGGGTCCGGGCCGGTTCCTCCGGCATCCCCGGGGACCTGATGGTCGAGTACTACCGGCAGCGGGCGAGCGTCGGAATGATCATCACCGAGGGCACCTACCCCGACCACGCGTCGCAGGGGTATGTCGGTGAGCCGGGCATCGCCACCGACGAGCAGGCGGCCGGCTGGCAGCGGGTGTTCGAGGCGGTGCACGCCGAGGGCGGCCGCATCGTCCTGCAGATCATGCACGCCGGCCGCGGCACCCACCCCGACATCAACGGCGGCCGCCGCATCCTCGCCCCCAGTGCGATCGCCATCGACAGCAAGACGTTCACCGAGAAGGGCGAGCAGCCCTATCCCGTACCGGAAGCGATGACCACCGCAGAGATCCGTGCAGCCCTGGAGGACTTCGTCACCGCGGCCCGCCGGGCCATCGAGGCGGGAGCGGACGGTGTGGAAATCCACGGCGCCAACGGCTACCTGCTCCACCAGTTCCTCTCCCCGGCGGCCAACCGGCGCACCGATGGATACGGCGGCTCGCCGCACAACCGCGCCCGCTTCGTCGTCGAGGTCGTCACGGCGGTCGCCCAGACCGTCGGCGCCGAGCGGGTCGGGCTGCGGATCTCGCCGGAGGTCGTCCTCGGGGACGTCTTCGAGACCGACCGGGACGACGTCCTGGCCACCTACGGCACCCTGATGGACCAACTGCGCCCGCTGGGCCTGGCCTACCTCTCCGTACTGCACACCGAGCCGGGCGGCGACCTGGTACAGGAGCTGCGGCGGCGCTTCGACGGCAAGCTGATCGTCAACAACGGCCCCTTCGGGGGGCAGACCACCCGCGAGCAGGCGCTCCAGCAGATCGAGGCCGGCCACGCCGACGCCGTGGTCGTGGGCCGGGCCCTCATCGCCAACCCCGACCTGGTCGAGCGCTGGCAGGGTGGCCACCCGGAGAACGAGCCGCGGCCGGAACTGTTCTACGGGCCGGGCGCCGAGGGCTACACCGACTACCCCTCCCTCGAAACGGCCTGAGGCCCACGGTCACGCCTGTCCATGCGGCAACCTCACTCACCCATGGACAGGCACCCGAGCGGCGCCACCGTGCCCGCCCCTTCGAGCCCGCGGTCACACCGGCGATCACCGGCTCGACGACCGTCGGACCCGTCAGGGCGTTGACGGTCCGCAGGTTCCTGCTCGGCAGCCTGCGTTCGGTGACCTCGTCGAGCACATCGCTCTCGTGCGCGGCCACCGCGGCGGCCTTCGGCCACAACTGACGCCTATGACCGTTTTCCGGCGGCGACCCATCTACCAGGTCCGCCTTCCGTAAGGGAGTCCTTCGCCGATCCGTCAGTGTGCCGCGGCCGACGCCCCGCTGCGGGCACGGCAGGTCTGCGAGGCGATGGACATGGAGATCGTGCCCAACAACATCAACAACACCCGCCTGAAACTCAAGTGGCTGACCGAGCGCGGCAACCTGGTCGAGACCGAGCAGGGATGGTTCGCCCAGCCGCGGCCATAGCCGCCCGGCGGCCCCCGAGCAGCCTGCCTACCTCAACCGATAGGGCAATACGGACATCAAGTCACGTACCGCCCTCTAAGGGGGCGTTTATGCAGATCAAGCCCTGTATGCGGCTCTCGTTCCTGTCCTTGTTCGGGGGCTTTCATCCGGAAGACCGCGTATGACCTCCTGCGTGACGAGAGGTCGGTCATCCGTTTCGTTCGCTTCCGTGTCTGGAAGTTCGTCTGGTTTGAAGATGCCCTGGAATCGCCTGCTGAGCAGCGGAACCTGACCTTCCGGCTCGCCTGTGATCACGCTACGCCGTGAGCGAGCGCAAGCCGTACCCCAGCGACATGTCCGACGCCCGATGGGCCCTGATCGAGCCGACGTCGACGGCCTGGAGAAAGGCCCGGCTCGACCGCAGACCGACTGGGCAGCCGGCCAAGGTCGATTTACGGGACGCCTTCAACGCGATCCTCTATGTGAACCGCACGGGAATCCCCTGGAAGTACCTCCCGCACGACTTCCCGAACCATGGCACCGTCTATGCCTACTACGCCGCATGGCGGGACGAAGGGATCTTCGCTCAGCTCAATTACGACCTGACGGGACTGGCCCGGGTGAAGGAGGGACGCAAGCCTGAGCCGACCGCATCCGCGATCGATACCCAGAGCGTGAAGACCTCCAGCAACGTGCCCCTGACCAGCCAGGGGACGGATGCGGCGAAGAAGATCGTCGGAAGGAAGCGCGGCATCCTCACCGACACGATCGGACTCATCCTCGCCGTGACCGTCACCGCCGCCGGCCTGTCGGAGAACGCCCTGGGAATCCGCCTCCTCGACCAGGCGAAGGAGAAGTACCCAACCATCTCAAAGAGTTGGGTCGACACCGGCTTCAAGAACGCCGTCGTCGAGCACGGCGCCCGCCTCGGAATCGACGTCGAAGTCGTCAACAGAGACCCGGATATCCGCGGTTTCCACGTCGTGAAAAGACGCTGGGTCGTCGAGCGGAGTATCGGTTGGATCATGATGCACCGCCGTCTCGCCCGCGACTACGAGACCCTCACCGCCAGCTCCGAAGCCATGATCCACATCGCCTCGGTCGACAACCTCGCCAGGCGCATAACAGACGAGACGACACCCACCTGGCGAGGTACTTACTAGGGCATCAAGGGCAATCTGCCTACTTCAAACGCCCTCTAAGGCCCCCGGGTGTGAACGTCGCCGAGTGCGAGGCGGAGAGGGCCGACGAAGCGGTGGGCGAGTCCGGAGGGTTGCCCCGTTCAGGGACGCAAGCGCTGGACCATGCGGTGGAAGGCCGCCCTGCAGGCTTTCGGCATCGCCTTCGACGGCCGACTCTCCGCCGGCCGCCGCCAACTCACACCACCGAGTTACACCGCTGGCTGGACAGCCCTGATCTCGCTGGTTTCCGGCTGGGTCTCAGCTGACGGCTTCGACGGTGACGTCGATCATGCCGTCGTACTTCGTAGGGCACCGGCAGTTTCAGAGCCCGATCGACTACGAACACGACTACGGGTCCAGCCCCGGTGAGGGGCTCGCTGCACAGGAAGGTCTCCACGATCCGAGGGGATCGGCAGGTATCCGCAGGACTGGCGGAGCAGGAATCGCGTGGTCACGCCCTCAGGGGGTAACGGATCTACCAGGAGATCCCGCAAGGGCCGTCGGCTGGAAGGGCTGCCACGTGGAACGCGCCGACTGGCTGCTCACCCCCGCTCAGCGGGGGAATCCCGCGTCGCGGGTGGACCGCCGTCATGCTGACGGTGCGGCGTGGTCCACGGGCAACCACGTCCGCCCCCTGGTGCACGGGGCGGTGTACTTTGCCGAGCTGCTCGCGGCCGTACGGGCGCAGCGGGCCGGCGACATATTGATGTTCACGGACTGGCGGGGTGACCCTGACGAGCTGCTGGATGGCCCGAACAGCGCTATCGGCGACGTGTTGTGCGACGCCGCACGCCGGGGTGTCGTCGTGAAGGGGCTGGTGTGGCGCTCGCACCTGGATCGGTTCCAGTTCAGCGAACAGGAGAACTATCACCTGGGGGAGGAGATCGAGGAGGCGGGAGGGGAGTGCCTGCTCGACATGCGGGTGCGGCCGGGTGGCTCGCACCATCAAAAGTTCGTGGTGCTGCGCCACCCGGGTCGGCCCGAGCGGGACGTCGCCTTCGTCGGCGGGATCGATCTGTGCCACAGCCGCCGGGACGACGCCGTCCATCAAGGTGACCCGCAGGCGCAACGCATGGCCGATGCCTACGGTTCCCGTCCGCCCTGGCATGACGTCCAGCTGGCGGTGCGTGGGCCCGCCGTGGGCGATGTCGAGGCCACGTTCCGTGAGCGGTGGACGGACCCGGCTCCGCTCAGTCGAAGCCCGCGCAGCCGGCTGCGGGCGGCACTCCGGGGCGAGGACACCCAGGCGGATCCGCTCCCGGTACAGCAACCCGACCCGGGCCCCCGAGGTTCCCACACGGTCCAGATCCTGCGCACCTACCCGAACCGCCTCAGGGGCTATCCGTTCGCCCCCGACGGTGAACGCAGCATCGCCCGCGCCTACCTGAAGTCCCTGCGGCGGGCACGCCGGCTGATCTACCTGGAGGACCAGTACTTGTGGTCAGAGAATGCCGCCCAGCCGTTCGCTCAGGCTCTCGCGGATCATCCGGGCCTGCGGATGATCGCCGTCCTTCCCCCACTGCCGGACCAAGAAGGGCGGATCAGCACACCGATGAATCTGCTGGGCCGAATCCGCGCCCTGGAAGTCCTGCGACGGGGCGGCGGTGACCGGGTGGCCGTCTACAGCCTGGAGAATCACGCCGGGACGCCCGTGTACGTCCACGCCAAGGTCTGTGTCATCGATGACGTCTGGGCCTCGGTCGGTTCCGACAACGTCAACCGGCGCTCCTGGACCCACGATTCGGAGCTCAACTGCGCTGTCCTCGACGAGACCCGCGACCCCCGCGAACCGACGGACCCCGGCGGCCTGGGTGACGGCGCCCGCGTCTTCGCGCGCGAGCTGCGGTTGTCGTTGAATCTCGAACACCTTGACCGTGACGGGGACGAGGAAGCGGCCGCACTCTGCGACCCCGGCCGCGCCTTTGCGGCCTACGCCGACTCGGCCGCCGCTCTGGACGCGTGGCACGACGGCGGCCGCCACGGTCCACGACCGTCGGGACGGCTGCGCACCTATCACCCGCCGCATCTGTCCCGCATCACACGGGCCCTGACCGACCCGCTCTACCGTGTCGTCGCCGATCCCGACGGCCGACCACGCTCCCTGCGTCGGCAGGGTGCCTACTGACAGCCCCGGAGGTAAACCAGGCAGGGACAAGCCAGGCGTACCCCAGGCCAGGGCATGGGTGAGGTACGCCAGGGCTTGCTCAGGGGTGAGCGGGCCGACCCTCACCAGTTGCCGGCCGTTGCCGGCCGTTGCCGGTCAGGGCGGTGTCCCTACGCCGGGTCGTGGTCAGCGTGAACCCGCTGGGGCTGGCCGGTGGCCAGAGCCCCTTCACATCGCTGGGGTCGCCGATATCGTCCAGCACGACCAGCCACCGGCACCGCCGTCTGCCCGGCTTCGGTTCCAGCCAGGCCAGGAACTCCCCTGCGGCCGTTTCGGCGTCGCTCGCGTCGGCGGCCAGGAGTTCGGCGCCTGCCGGGGCATGGCCCGCGACGATCGCGCTGCGGGTGCTCGCCGTGACCCACACCAGCACGTCCAGCTCGCCCGTACTCCAAGCAGTACGGGCGTGAGCTGCGGTGAGCTGGGTCTCACCGACCCCGCCCACCCCTGCCAGCACCCCGCCCGCCGGAGAGGGCTGGGCGGATTCGTCAACGACGGTCCCGCCGCCGGACAGGAGGCCGGCCAGCCGTGCCGTCTCGGCCCGGTCCTGGAACCACTGCGCGGGGGGCGCGCCGTTCGGATCGCCGGGCTACGAGGACAGTCGGTCCAGGAGCCAGGTGGTGAGGGCGCGGACGGTCCCGGACACGACGGCACCGAGGACGGCGCGGATGACAGTCAGCCGTTCGCGGCGGGTGAGGCTGTGGGCAGGCATGAGGCGCCTCCACGGGTGTGTCGGGTGGGCAGGTGAACATTCGGCTGTCTCCACTCTCCGGGCCTCAATGAAGATCAAGTTCAGTTGCGACAGGCCCTCAAGCCGCCTGCGGACTCGCCCTGGTCGGGGCCCCTACCGGATCAGGTGCGGTGATGATGGTGCGATGAGTGGCGACAAGGGTGGCGGTATCCGGCGGCCGCGCGGTCGCCGGCGCGGGCCGTGGTCGGAACGGGCTCGCTGCGGGAGCTGAAGGACCTGCTCTACGAGGTCTACACGGCGGCCGATTGTCCGAGACTGGACGAGATCGCCGCGGACATCGGTGAGGACGACACGCTGGCCGGAGCGCCGGAGCGGGACACCATCGGCGGTGCATCGGCGCCACCCAGGCGTGCCCGCTCAGCAGGCCGTGGCCGTCGCAGTGGTGCTGGTGCGCCGGGCGAGGTGGGATGCCGGCAACCTGGGCTCCCGTGTCGCTGACTTGCGGGTGAAGGCCCGCATGGTGGGCCCGTCGGGAATGCCGCTGGAGCATGTGACCGACCCGTTCGCCCCGGAGGTGCACCACGCGATCAGCATCGACCTGCCCGGCAAAGCCCCGGGCCTGCCGGTCCTGCCGGCATACGTCGAGCGGGACCACGACGCACGCCTGCGTGCCCTCGCCGTGGAAGCCGCAGGCGGGGTGAGCCAGCTGGTGGTGCTGACCGGCGGGCCCCACTACCGTCTGGCCGACTATCTCGAACAACACGGCCGCCGACGACGCCGAAGCGTGCGCACGCCCGAGGCCGTGTGGGACGCCTTCATTGACCACGTCTCCGGCCCCGACCGCGCCTGTCCCTCGCCGAAGCCGCCCAAGATCGCGGTCTCCACCGCGTCGCCGTCACGCTCTGCACCACCCCTGCCAGCGCCGACGAGACTGGTGCCCTACGCAGGCTGGTCAGCCACCCGGCGAGGGCTGGGCGGCTGGCGGAGGTGCCGACCTCGTACGAGCGGGCCGCCGAGACCGGAAACGCCCAAGCCCTGCGGGCGGCGGCCGTCTCCCTGGCCAGCGCTGGGCGGATGGATGAAGCGCAGAACCTCCGGCGATACGGACGGGAACCGGGCAGGCTGGTCGCCGTCCCGTGGAGCGCCAATTGGCGGACCCCGCGAACCATCAGATCGACGAGTGCGTTGAGCTGCGAGTCTCAGAATCGCTGCATAAGTGCAGTTCATATGCAGTTTCCGCTGAGATTATGCAGCGGAAACTGAGGCCCTGCAAGAGGTGTAGGATCTCGCGGCTCGTGTCATGGCGCGGGTGCAGTGACCTGCGTCTTCTCCGGCCTTCTCGCAGCATGGCCAGTCGGCTTTGTCTCAGCGGCGGGTCATTTCCTCGGCTGGCAAACGTCACTGAGTGACTCAGTCGGAGAGTGGGCATCCGAGTGAATACCGGCGTGGTCCAGCGATCGCATCAAGGCATTGTCGAGATGAATCGACCCTGCGGCGACGTTGGCCCGCAGGTGGTGAGGGTTGGAGGTGCCGGGGATCAGGGCGATGTTCGGCGCGTGGTGCAGGAGCCACGCAAGGCCCACCTGTGAGGCTGACACGCCAAGCCGTTCGGCGACGGCCAGCACCTCGGGAAGGCCCGTGACCTTGGCCATCCCTGGTCGGGCGCCGCCGAGAGGGCAGAACGGCATCCAGGCGATCCCCTCCCTGGCGCAGAGGGCCAGGAGGTCCTCGTCGTTCCGCATGGCCAGGCTGTAGGCGTTTTGCACGCAGGCGATTCGGGCCGGCAGAGCGCGGTGCACGAGGTCGGCTGTCACGGCACTCAGGCCGATCGCCCCGATCTTCCCGTCATCGCGCAGGGCGGTCAGGGTGGCGAGCTGGTCTTCGATGTCGATTACCTGGTCGGGATGTTCGTGCAGTGCGGGATAGGTGTCCGCGCGCCGGAGGTTGATCACAGGGAGGTGGTCAAGGCCCAGGCTCTTGAGGTTGGCCTCGATACTGGCCCGCAGTTGCTCGGGGCGCTGGGCAAGACGCAGCGGTGTGCGTCCGGTCGGGTCGGGGTCGCCACCGACCTTGCTGATGATGACGGGACGGTCCGCGTGTCGGTAGGCGTCACGGATGATCTCGTTGACGAACCCGTCGCCGTAGAACTGCGCGGTGTCGACGTGGTTGACACCTAGTTCGACGGCAAGGCGCAGCAGTCGGACTGCGGCGTCACGGTCGTCGCGCAGACGACGCAGCTGCATGGCGCCGAATCCGATACGCGAGACGGAATGGGCGGCAACGGCGACTGTGCCGCCTGCGGGAGGAGGGTTGTGGCCCGTGGCCATGGGTGTGCCCCAAGCGTGAGACGATAGAAATGTAGCGGAGGATCCTCCGCTTAACGCTACACCCAAACGGAGGATCTTCCGCTTGATGGGCAGTCATCGTCTCGGATCGCCTGGCAAACCCGCTCCGCGCTCAGACGGGCTGCGCAACCGCGCCAGCCTGGTTGCTGCCGCCCGCACCGCCCTGGACTCGGGCGAGAAGGTTTCCCTGGAAGCGATCGCACGTACCGCCGGAGTCGGGATCGCCACCCTCTATCGGCACTTCCCCACAAGGGAAGCCCTGGTCGAAGCCGTCTACAGCGTCGAACTCGACCACGTCACCGACAGCGCAGCCGCACTCCTCAACGGTCGGCCGGCCGACGAGGCTCTGCGAGCCTGGATCGACATCTACGCTGCGTTCGTCACCAAGAAGCAGCGCGTCGCCGACACCCTGCGCATCGGACTGAGCGCAAAGCTCATCACCACGCCAGACACCCGCCGTCGCATCACCCGGGCAGTACAGCAACTGCTCACCGCCGGCGTCGCTGACGGCACTCTGCGCTCCGACATCGAGCCAGACGACGTCGCGGTGATGCTCCACGGCGTGCTCTCCAGCGTGAGCCATGCACAAGACCAGGCTCAGACCAACCGTGTCCTGGAACTCGCAATGCATGCGCTGCGCTCGCGACCTGCGCCATGACGTCCCGTTTTCCAGGTGTCCAGTCACCGCCTTCACCAGGACCAGGGCGCGCGAGAGGAGGCGTAGCGGGGTTGTCGACGAGCCTCGGGCTGTCACGACCGGGTGGCTTCGTTCACGTTCAGCGGCAGCGTTGGTCGACGAGTTTGAGCAGCGGTCAGCGATCGATGGAGCGATTGATGTGCACGAGTTTTGGCGGCTCTTCACGTTGCCGTCGTGTCCGTCGCCGGGCAGGCCCATGACGTTCACAACGGGCTCCTCGCCCTTGGGGATCTCGAAGGTGACGTTCGCTTGTGCC
>NZ_JBEYJU010000153.1:0-13179 GCF_040703965.1 Streptomyces sp. NPDC006655
CGCGGCGTCGCGACGCCGCGGAGATCCATCAGAAGGGCCCTAGGGGTTGTGCGGCTCCTCGAACAGGGCGCTCACGGATTCACCGTTGTGGATCCGGCGTACCGCCTCCGCCAGCGCCGGGGCGATGGACAGGATGCGCAGTTTGCCGGTGTGCTCCTCGACGGGCACCGGCACCGTGTTGGTGCAGACGATCTCCAGCACGTCGGGCTGCTCGCTCAGCCGCTTCAGGGCACCCGCCGCGAACAACCCGTGCGTGCAGGCGATCCGGATCGACCGCGGCGGACCCAGCTCCCTGATCCGCTCCAGGAGTTCGACGACCGTGCTGCCCTTGGCGATCTCGTCGTCGAGGACGATGACGTCCCGGTCCGCGACCTCGCCGATCACCGAGCTGATGACGACCCGGTCGTCGGCGTACCGCTGCTTGGCGCCGGCCGCCACCTGGGCACCGATCAACCGGGCGAAGGCGGCGGCCTCCTTGGCGTTGCCGAGGTCGGGCGAGACGACGGTGGTGCGGCTGAGGTCGTACCGCCTGAAGTGCGCCGCCAGCTCCCGCAGCGCGTGCAGATGGTCGACCGGCACCGAGAAGAAGCCGTGCACCTGAGGGGCGTGCAGGGTCATGGCGAGCACCCGGCTCGCGCCCGCGGCCACCATCAGGTCGGCGACCAGCCGGCCGCCGAGGGAGATGCGCGGGGCGTCCTTCTTGTCGGAGCGGGCGTAGGAGTAGTGCGGCATGACGACGGTGATCCGGCCGGCCGAGGCGCCCCGGGCGGCGTCGCACATCAGCAGCAGCTCGACCAGGTGCTCCTGCACCGGGCGGACCAGGGGCTGGATCAGGAAGACGTCCCGCTCCCGGCAGTTGGCCTGGAGCTGCACCTCCAGACAGTCGTTGGCGAACCTGCTGACCCTGGTCGGACTGAGCGGCACCCCGAGGTGCGCGCAGACCTCCTCGGCCAGTCCGGGGTGGGCGCTGCCGCTGAAGACGGCGATGTCTCGCACGATCCGCTCCTCGCATGACCGGTACGGGCTACGGCCTCATGCTACGGACCGTGCAGCTCTCACCACGGCACGGGTGAGCCGTCCCAGGAGAAGAACCCGCCGGTGGGACCGTCGTCGGGCAGCAGCGCCAGGTGTACGGCCCCACGGGCGCCCTCCGCCGCGTCGCCGCCGCGGGCCGCGAGACCGGGGACCAGGTCGGTGGCCCGCGCTCCCGGGGCCAGGGCGTTGACCAGGATCCCGTCCGCCGCCAGTTCCTGCGCGTACAGCACGGTCAGCGCGTTCAGGGCGGCCTTGGACGAGCGGTAGGCGGCGGACCTGGGGCTGCCGTGGGCGAACTGCGGATTGGGGTGGGTGCTCCAGGCGAGGGACGCCGTCCCGCTGGAGACGTTCACCACGCGCGGGTGGGCGGAGCGGCGCAGGGCGGGCAGAAAGGCGTTGGTGGCCGCGACGACGCCGAAGACGTTGGTCTCGTAGGTCCGCCGGAAGTCCGCGACCCCGGTCTCACCGGGCGGGCCGACCACCGGCTGGACGCCCGCGTTGTTGACCAGGACGTCGAGGTGCCCGACACCGGCGGCGGCGCGCTCGACGCTGCCGGGATCGGTGACGTCGAGGACGAGCAGCCGGGCGCCGTCGCCGATCTCGGCGACGGCCCGCTCACCGCGGCCGGCGTCCCGGGAACCGACGAGGACGTCGAAGCCCTCGGCGACGAGGAGCCGGGCCACCTGGAAGCCGATGCCCTTGTTGGCACCGGTGACGAGTGCTGTGCGATCGTTCATGGCAGCCACGGTTCCCCGGCCGTGTCCGCCGTGCCAGGGACCACCTGTACCAGGCGGACCCGGGAGGCTGTGGTATGGCGAGGCAGGAACTGGCCCGCTTCCTGCGGGAGCGACGGGCGGGGCTGCGCCCGCAGACGGTGGGGCTGCCGACGGGGACCGTCCCCCGCCGTACCCCCGGGCTGCGGCGCGAGGAGGTAGCCGACCTGGCCCACATCTCGGTCGACTACTACACCCGCCTCGAACAGGCCCGCGGGCCCCGCCCCTCCCCGCGCGTCCTGGACGCCCTGGCCGGGGCCCTGCGGCTGACCCCCGCCGAGCGCAGCCACCTCTTCCGGCTGGCCGGGGCGGCCGCGCCGCCGGCCGGCACCACGGCGGCACGGCGGGTGCGCCCGCACGTCGGCCGGCTGCTGGAGCGGCTGCCCGGCACGGCGGCGATCGTCACCGACGCGGCCTACGGGCTGGTGGCCTGGAACCCCCTCGCCCAGCTGCTGCTCGGCGGGGACCTGGGGCACGGCACGACCAACCTCGCACGGCGCCGCTTCCTCGGCCAGGGGCGGATGCCGGTGAGCTCCACCGCGGAGGAGTTCGGGCACGTGGTGGTGGCCCGGCTGCGGCGGGCCGCCGAGCGGTATCCCGACGACCCGCGACTCGCCCGCCTGCTGCGCGAGTTGCGCGCGGGCAGCGAGGAGTTCCGGGAGATCTGGGTCACCCATCCGGTGCACGCGCCGGGCCACCGCACCAAGACCCTGGACCATCCGGAGCTGGGGCCGTTGCGCCTGAACTGCGACGTCCTGCTGGTTCCCGAGGACGACCAGGAGGTCGTCCTCGTCACGGCGGACCCGGGTTCCGCCTCCGCCCGCCGGATCGCCGAACTGGCGGCGCGCGCCGGGGTGCGGTGAGGCCCGCCGGTCACTTCACGATCACGCGTGTACCAGTACGGCCTCAGCTGTCTCAATCGGCCGACAACACGGTCTGGCACGGCATTTGGCGGGCAAGCGTGTCCTTGGAAAGGAGGACCGTCACATGGCGAGTTCCACCAAGGAGAGCAAGGCGAGCTCCACGAAGGAGACTCCCGTCGGCGCCGGGCCCCGGCGCATGCCCGGCTGGGCGAAAGTGCTCACCGCGTTCGTGCTGGTGCTCGTGGTGCTGTTCGCCGGGATCAAACTGGCGGTACTGCCGGGCATCAAGGACCTGTTCGGCACGGAGACCCGCGACAACACGGGCCCGGCGCTCCTCAAATCCATCCAGGACATGAGCCGTTACGACGCAGCCTCCGGGAACTTCCAGGTCGTCGTGGACCTGGAGAAGGACGCGAAGTACCTGCCCAGCGCGATCCGCGGCACCCGCACCCTGTACGTCGGCGCGGGCACCGTCGACGCCTACGTCGACCTCGGGAGGCTCGGCCAGAAGGACGTGACGGTCAACGGCGACCGCACCGAGGCCACCATCCGGCTGCCGCACGCGCAGCTCGGCAAGGCCGCCCTGGACGCCGACCACTCCTACGCCGTCTCCAAGCAGCGCGGGCTGCTGGACCGGCTCGGCGACCTGTTCTCGGACAACCCCAACAGCGAACAGGCGGTGCAGAAGCTCGCGGTGAAGCACATCTCGGCGGCGGCGAAGGACAGCGGCCTGACCAAGCGGGCCGAGACCAACACCACCGGCATGCTGGAGGGTCTGCTGCACTCGCTCGGGTTCACGGAGGTGCATGTGTCCTACGGGACGGTGTGACCGTGCCTCCGCTGCCGTCGGTTCAGCCGCCCAGCACCCCCGGCAGGGCCAGCGCGCCGAGGGCGGCCGTGCCGACGAGCAGCCAGGCCACGTAGTCCCCGATGTGCCCGGACTGCAGCCGGCGCAGCGGCAGCAGCCGGTCCGGGGCCGTGAGCAGGCCGGGGCGGGCGATCGCGACGGCGGCGAGGCCCACGGCGAGGAGGGCGGAGAGACAGCCCAGCAGCACCCCGGCCGTCGTCCAGTGGACGGCGGCCGGGGTGCCGCCCGTTCCGGCCGCGGCGACGGCACGGGAGACCGCCTCGGGGAAGCCGGGGGCGACACCGACGGCGAGGCCACCGGCCAGCAGGACGGCGGGTACCAGAACCATGGTGGCCGGGATCCGGTCCAGTCTGCCGTCCGTCTCGGGCTCCTCGCCCACCCCGGTGGTCTCGTACGCCGCGCTCTTGGGCGGCCGGGAACCGAGGCCGAGGAAGACCCGGGCGGCGACCCGCAGCACCGCGCCGGCCGTCACCGCCGACACGCACACGAACAGCACCGTGAGCGGGCCGCCGACCGCCTCCTCGGAGACCGCCTTGCCGATCCCGGTGCCGAACGGCGGCAGGCCCGCGAGGGCCAGCCCGCCGACGGTGAACAGGACGCCCACCAGGCGCAGGTCGCGGCCCCGGCCGTGCAGCGCGCGTTCGTCCACGTTGCCGTAGCGGTCCAGGAGGATGCCCGTGCAGGCGAACAGGGCGGCCTTCACCCCCGCGTGGCCGAGGATGTAGAGCGCCGCCCCGTCGTCGCCCTCGGGGGTGAGGACGCCCAGGGCGACGAGGAACAGCCCGGTGTGGGCGATGGTGGAGTTGGCCAGCAGCCGTTTGATGTGCCGCTGGTGCCAGCACATGACCGCGCCGACCACGGCCGTGAGCACCCCGAGGACGACCAGGGCCCGCTCCAGGTCGGCCGCCGGGATACCGCCGGGTCCGGCGAAGATCGTGCCGTAGACCCGCCACACGCCGTAGGCGCCGAGTTCCACCATCACCCCGGAGAGCAGCATGCACACCGGGGTGGGGGCGACGGCGTGGGCGTCGGAGAGCCAGAGGTGGAAGGGGGCGGCGGCGGCCTTGGTCAGCAGCGCGGTCAGCACCAGGACGAACGCGGCGAGGACCAGCGCGTCGGGTCGGCCGTGCGCGTCCAGGCCGCGGCCGATCTTCGACATGCCCAGTTGGCCGGTGCGGGCGTACAGCAGTGCGATACCCGTCAGCATCGCGTACGCGCCGAGGGAGTTGACCACGCCGAAGGTCAGCGCGCCCTGCACCGCCTTCGCCTCGTCGATGCGGTAGCCGGTCAGCGCGTAGGCGACCACGCTCATCAGCTCGAAGAACACGAACATGTTGAACAGGTCGCCGGCGATGGCGAACCCGCACATGCCGGCCTGGAAGGCCAGCATCAGCGCGGGGTAGGAGCCGGCGTGGCCGCGTGGCGGTTCCTCGAAGTAGTGCCAGGAGTACACCAGGGCGGCGAGGGTCAGCAGGGAGACGAGGGCGGCCATGCCGAGGGCCGGGCCGTCCCCGACTACCACGATCCCGACGCTCTCCCCGTGGACCGGGCTCCAGCCGCCCACCCACTCGGTCAGCGGGGGCGAGGAGTTCAGCAGCAGGACGAGGGCGAGGGCGCAGGTGGCCGCGCAGACCGCGCAGGCGAAGCTCTCGGCGACGACCCTGGGCAGCCGGCGGCCGGCGGCCACCAGCAGGGTGGCGCCGAGCAGCGGGCCGGCTGCGAGCAGCGGGAGCAGGTGGTGCATCAGCCGCGCAACTCCGTCAGTTCGTCCGGGTCGACCGTGCCGTGCCGCTTGGCGATCTGGAGGACGAGCGCGAGCAGCAGCGCGGTGACGGTCGCGCCCACGACCACGTCGGTGAGGGCGAGGGCCTGCACCACCGGGTCGACCAGCGGCCGGCTGCCCGGCTCGAGGTCGGAGAAGACGGGTGCGGTGCCGCCGTCGCGGTAGCCGACGGCGAGCAGCAGGACGTACGTCGAGGACTGGACGACGGCCAGGCAGCCGACGGCGTGGATCAGGTTCCGGCTGGTGGCCAGGCCGTAACAGCCCGTCAGGAAGATCCAGACGGCGACCAGGTAGGGGAAGACGTGCATCGCGGAGTGTGTCACTGCGGGCTCAACTCCCGTTCTCCTCCTCGATCTCGACGGCCTGGTCGAGGAAGCGGGCGAGCAGCACCACGACCGCGCTCGCCACCTCCATGCCGATGGCCGCGTTCAGCAGGGGGACCGTGCCGCCGGAGGACAGCGTGTTGAACGTGCCGTACGGCAGCAGGGTGTTGGCGAGGAACGCCGTGCCGGCCAGCACCCCGGCGAGGCCGAGGACCAGGTAGGAGCAGGCCGCCAGGGAGTCGGTGACCTCGAAGAGGCCGAGGGGGCGGACGCGTTCCAGGGCGCCGTAGTCGGCGCCCAGGTACATCAGGTGCAGCGCGGTCGCGGCGACGACCCCGCCCTGGAAGCCGCCGCCGGGGCTGAGCTGGCCGTGCGCGATGACGTACAGGCCGGTGACCAGGGCGACGGGCAGCACCAGCAGGGCGTACCGGCGTACCGGCGGGGCCACTTCGGTGGGCTCGGGGCGGCCTCGGTGCTCGTCCCGGTTCTGGCGCAGCAGGACCACGCAGCCGAGCACGGCGGCGAACAGGATGCTCATCTCGCCGAGGGTGTCGTAGGCGCGCTGGTCGAAGTTGACGGAGGAGACGACGTTGGCGGTGTGCCGGGCGAGGGCGGCACGGACGGCGCGGTCGCCGTAGGGGTGACGGGTGCCGCCGAAGCCGGGCAGGTCGAGGCAGGCGGCGACCAGCAGCGCCGCCAGGCCCGCCCCGCCGGTCGCCAGCACCCACATTCGGAAGGAGCGGCTCACTTCCCGCCTTCCTTCCCGCGCCGTCGCACCTTGCGCACCGACAGCATGATCAGCAGCGGGGTCAGCGCCGAGCCGACGGCGAGCTGGGAGAGGCCGACGTCGGGGGCCTGGAGCACGGTGAACACGACGCCGAGGAACAGTCCGAGCAGGGACAGCACCAGGGCCTGGCGGGCCGGGTCCCGGGTC
Organism: Streptomyces sp. NPDC006655; assembly: GCF_040703965.1. Taxonomy (NCBI): domain Bacteria; kingdom Bacillati; phylum Actinomycetota; class Actinomycetes; order Kitasatosporales; family Streptomycetaceae; genus Streptomyces; species Streptomyces sp. NPDC006655. Next base: position 6,580 of record NZ_JBEYJU010000153.1, read on the forward strand.
GCCACGGCCGCGGTCGCCGCTCCCGCGGTGAGCAGCAGGGCCACGACGACGACCGCGTCAGCCACCGCGCACCCCCGGGAAGCCGCCGGACAGGGCCCGGGAGGCGACCACGTTCCCGCCGATCAGCAGCGCCCCGATCACCAGGAGTTTCACCATCGCCCGGCTCGGCCCGGCCGCCACGCACAGGGCGACCACGACGGCCGCGTCCACCCCGACCGTCGTCCAGGTCAGGCCCCAGGCAGCGGCCCGGTCGTCCGTCAGGTCGTCGGCGAGCAGCCGCGCGAAGACCAGGGTGCCGACCGGGCCCAGCAAGGCCAGCAGCAGGCCGAGATCGACGTAGGACGTACGGCCGTAGCCCTGGGCGAGCAGCAGCAGGCTCGCGCAGACCGCCGAGGTGGAGAGGTTCTGGGCGACCACGCGCCGGCTCAGCGGGCCGGTGGCCACGCCCCACAGGGCGGTGCCCGCGCCCCCGGCCAGCAGCACGGTCGCCGCCAGGATCCAGCCGTTCACCGCGGACCCACCGCTCGTCGGCCGGCCCGCGCGACCAGCGCGCCGATCGCCGCCGCACTCGCGCCGACGATCCGCTCCAGGGTGTCGACGGTACTGATGAACACCAGCCAGAGCAGGGCGAGAACGACCCACCACACCAGCAGTTCGGCCGCGGCGACGAGTGCCGTGCGCCTGGTCATACGCCGCCTCCTCGGTCGCCGTGCGGCGCGTTGTCCGATTCGTCGCTCTTCGCCGCTTGTGCATCCAAGCACCGCGACCGTCGCCGGGAGCGGCGGCACGCGGGAACGCACCCGGAGTGCCCAGGGAGCGCACCCGGAAACCAGCGGTCTGCTCCGGCCGCCGCCCGGGTCCGGGCATCGCTCGTCGTTTCGGGGGTAACTGGGCTACCACGCCGGAAGGTTGGGGAGAGTGGAGGACTGAATGGCCAGCGCCGCCTCGCGCCTGCGCATCACCAAGGGCGAGAGAACCGAGGAGACGAAGAGGGACCGGGACACCGGCACGAGGACGAGGCTGTTCAGCAGGGCCGCACGCGTCGTCGGCGGCCGCGGCGACCAGCCCGGCACCGCCCCGAAGAGGACCGGCTCCGCCGAGCCCGCGGACGCCGGGAGGAAGGGCCTGCGGGGCAGGCTGCGCTTCTCCGGGGCGGCAGGCGGCACCGCCGCGCCGGACCGCACGGCCGAACCGGCGGAAGTCCGCAGGAGGGGTCTCCTCGGCAGGCTGCGCGGCTCCGGTGCGGCGGGCGAGAAGGGTGCGGCCGGCAAGGCCGGCACCGAGCGCCGTCCGCTCCCCCTCCCGCTGCGCCTGCTGGCGATGGCCGTCGCCTTCGCCGCGATGGTGGCCTTCGCCGTCGTCCTGGCCGACCTGACCCTGGATCCGTCCCCGGCGTCCGTGTCGATCGCCCACACCAACCTGCATCCCGGGGCGACCCTCAAGCTCTACCTGGACCAGCCCGCGTTCCGTGACGCCGTCAAGCAGATCGGCGGGAACGTCCTGCTGGGTGTCCCGTTCGGGATCCTGGTGCCGGTGCTCGCCCCCGGCGCCCGGGGCGTGCTGCGGGTGCTGCTGCTCACCGCGATCGTGATGCTGCTGGTGGAGCTGGCGCAGGGCGCGCTGGTCACCGGGCGGGCGTTCGACGTGGACGACGTCATCCTCAACACCACCGGGGCGCTGGTCGGTTGGCTGCTGCTCGGCCGGCTGCTCGGCCGCGCGGTGCACGCGCGCAAGCGCAAGGCGTGACCACGGCCCCTCTCGACCGGTACCGGCGGCCACGGCCGCCGGTACCGGTCTGCACCAAAGGTATTGACGCCCCCTTATCTCACTCCTTAAATCAAGAGGCGATGCCTTCACCCCCACCTCGGAAGGACGACTTGTGGCCTCCCCCCCGCCTGCTCCGCAGATGTCTGTCCGCGGCACTGGTCGCGACGGCCGCCGTCGGGCCCGCACGGGCCGCGTCCGCGTCCGCCGACGCCGGCGCGGCCGCCGTGACCTTCTCCGACACCTTCGACGGGCCCGCCGGTTCGGCGGTCGACCCCTCGAAGTGGACGACGGAGACCGGCGACAACGTCAACAACCACGAACGCGAGTACTACACCTCGGGCACGCGCAACGCGGCCCTCGACGGCCAGGGGCATCTGGTCATCACGGCCAGGAAGGAGAATCCCGCCGACTACCAGTGCTGGTACGGCACCTGCCAGTACACCTCGGCCCGGCTGAACACCGCCGGGAAGTTCTCCGCCCGGTACGGACACGTCGAGGCCCGGATGAAGATCCCGCGCGGTCAGGGCATGTGGCCCGCGTTCTGGATGCTCGGCGACGACATCGGTTCGGTCGGCTGGCCGAACTCCGGTGAGATCGACGTGATGGAGAACGTCGGCTTCGAGCCCTCGACCGTGCACGGCACCATCCACGGCCCCGGCTACTCGGGCTCGAACGGCATAGGCGCGGCCTACTCGCTCCCATGGGGGTCCCCCCGCTCGAGCGAAGCCGAGAGTGGGGGAGGGCAGGCCTTCGCGGACGGCTTCCACACCTTCGCGGTCGACTGGGCACCCGGCTCGATCAAGTGGTCGGTCGACGGCACCGTCTACGAGACGCGCACACCGGCCGACGTGGGCGGCAACACCTGGGCGTTCGACAAGCCGTTCTTCCTGATCCTGAACCTCGCCGTGGGCGGCTACTGGCCGGGCGACCCGGACGGCTCCACGTCCTTCCCGGCCCAGCTGGTGGTGGACTCGGTGTCGGTGACCACCGGCGACACGGCGGCCGGCGTGGCGATCAGGGGCCTGGCCGGCAAGTGCGTGGACGTCGCCGGGGCGAACTCCGCCAACGGCACGCCCGTACAGCTCTACGACTGCAACGGCACCGCCGCCCAGCAGTGGACCGTGGGCTCGGACGGCACGATCCGCGCGCTCGGCAAGTGCCTGGACGTGACCAGTGGCGGCACCGCGGACGGCACCCCGGTCCAGCTCTACGACTGCAACGGCACGGCCGCCCAGAGGTGGGCCGTCAGCCCGGCGCACGACATCGTCAATCCGCAGGCGGACAAGTGCCTGGACGTCACCGGCAACGCCTCGGCCGACGGCACCCGGCTGCAGATCTGGACCTGCTCGGGCGGCGCCAACCAGAAGTGGACGCTCGGCTGAGGCCGTGCCTCAGCGGCGCGCCGGGCGGGGTGTCCAGGTGAACTTGTCCCCGCCCACCCAGCAGACCACGGCCGGGTCGTCCAGGTCGTGGACCGTGATGCCGTACGCCGCGGCGATCGACAACACCTCGGTGATGTCCCTCGCCTCCGCGACCACCTCGCCGTCGATCTCCACGATGCGGAAGGGCAAGGTCCCCGGCCTGCCGGTCATGACCCCGAGGACCAGGATCCGCGGCTGGGAGATGTAGGGGCTCGCTATCTCCGTCATGCAATCGAGGGTAGATCTCCCCGGGCGGAAGTGACCTGCCTGAGTCACGCTGGCGGTGGAGGTGGCCATGGACCCCGTCGAGGCGCTGGAACGGATCGCCTTCCTGCTGGAACGGGCGCTGGCCCCGACGTACCGGGTCCGCGCCTTCCGCACCGCCGCCCGGGTGCTGGCCGCGCTGCCCGCCGGGGAGGTCGCCGAGCGGGCGCGGGCCGGGACCCTGGAGACGCTCAAGGGCGTGGGCCCGAAGACGGCCCAGGTGGCGCGTGAGGCCCTGGCGGGAGACGTGCCCGGATATGTGCGCAAGCTTGAGGAAGCGGCGGGAGAGCCGCCGACGGGCCCCGGTTCCGGGTTGCGGGCGCTGCTGCGCGGCGACTGCCATCTGCACTCGGACTGGTCCGACGGGGGCAGCCCGATCGAGGAGATGGGGCGGACCGCGGCCGCGCTCGGCCACGAGTGGGCGGTGCTCACCGACCACTCCCCCCGGCTCACGGTGGCTCGCGGGCTGTCCCCCGAGCGCCTGCGCGAGCAGCTGGCGGTGGTGGCGGGGCTGAACACGGGCTGGGCGCCGTTCCGGCTGCTCACCGGCATCGAGTGCGACATCCTGGAAGACGGCTCGCTGGACCAGGAGCCGGAGCTGCTGGAGCGGCTGGACGTGGTCGTCGTGTCGGTCCACTCCAAGCTGCGGATGGACGCCCGCTCGATGACCCGCCGCATGGTGCGGGCCGTACGGGATCCGCACGCCGACGTCCTCGGGCACTGCACGGGCCGGCTGGTCACCGGGCGGGGGCGGCCCGAGTCGGAGTTCGACGCGGACGAGGTGTTCGCCGCGTGCGCCGAGTCCGGTACGGCCGTGGAGATCAACAGCCGCCCCGAACGCCTCGACCCGCCCCGGCGGTTGCTGCGCCGGGCGGTCGAGGCGGGGGTGCTGTTCTCCGTCGACACCGACGCGCACGCCCCGGGCCAGCTGGACTGGCAGATCCTCGGTTGCGCCCGGGCCGAGGAGTGCGGGGTGCCCGCCGACCGGGTGGTGACCACCTGGCCGGTCGGCGACCTGCTGGCCTGGACCCGGGAAGGACGCCCGCCGGCACGCGTGGCCGGCGCCTGACGCGGTACCCGCGTCCGTGGGGCAGTACGACAGGAAGGAGCACCGCGCGATGGACCGGGCGGCTGTGTTCGACGTCGACGGGACACTCGTCGACACCAACCACCTCCATGTGACGACCTGGTGGGAGGCCTTCAGACAGGCCGGCCACGACGTGACCATGCATGCCGTGCACCACTGCGTCGGGCTCGGCTCCGGGGATCTCGTCGCCAGGCTGCTGGGCGACGACCGCGACACGAGCCAGGACGACGCCCTCGACGCCGCCCACAAGGCGTTGTACGGGCAGTTCTTCGACCGGCTGGCGCCGCTGCCGGGCGCCGGTGAGCTGCTGCGGCGGCTGCACCGGGACGGCTGGAAGATCGTGCTGGCCACCTCGGCGAGCGGCCCCGAGCTGGCCGCGCTGCGCCGCGCGATCGACGCCGACGACGCGATCGCCGCGACCGCGAGCGCCGAGGACGTGGCGCGCGGCAAGCCGGCGCCGGAGCCCGTGGAGCGCGCCCTGGAGCTGGCCGGGGTACCGGCGGACCGGGCGGTGTTCGTCGGGGACACCGTCTGGGACATGCAGGCGGGCACCAAGGCGGGGGTGCGGTGCGTGGGTCTGCTGTGCGGCGGGATCCCCCGCTCGGACCTGGTGGCGGCCGGGGCGGAGGAGATCTACGCCGACCCCGCCGACCTGCTCGCCTCCCTGGCGGACAGTCCGTTCTCCGGTGGGTGACGCGGATCACGCGGGGCCCCGGAACAGCCGGGGGTAGTTGTCCGTTGAACCAGCCGTGGGTGCGGATGGGACAGTGTCCCCGGGCCTCACCTTCTGCCCACAGGGACGATCGTTCGGCTGAAGCCCTGTGGAGCGTCTCGCCGAGAGGCGACCGCCATCCGCGCCCACCACCTGGCCGCCCCGGCCGCGAATCCCCCGTCGCGGCCGGGGCTTTCCCTTGCCCGACGCGGGTCCGCCGGACGTTCGGGGCAGCTCCCGGCCCGGACGCTTGACTTCGAGCGCACTCCAATTCGTAGCGTCGGGGTCATGAGCACTACGACTCCGCAGCACAAGATCGGTTCCGGCTTCGACGCACAGAGCACGGCCGACGACGTCCTCGCGGGCCTGGACCTCCACGGCCGGCTCGCGATCGTCACCGGCGGCTACTCCGGGCTCGGCCTGGAGACCACCAAGGCCCTCACCAAGGCGGGCGCCCACGTCGTCGTGCCCGCGAGGCGCGCCGCGGCCGCCCGCGAGGCACTGGCCGGCCTGGAGCGCGTCGAGGTGGACGAGCTGGACCTCGGCGACCTGGACAGCGTGCGCGGCTTCGCCGAGCGTTTCCTGACCTCCGGCCGGCCCGTCGACTTCATGATCGACAACGCTGGGATCATGGCGTGCCCCGAGACCCGGGTCGGGCCCGGCTGGGAGGCCCAGTTCGCCACCAACCACCTCGGGCACTTCGCGCTCGTCAACCGGCTCTGGCCGGCCCTCGCGCCCGGCGGCGCCCGGGTCGTGTCGGTGTCCTCGCGCGCCCACCACTTCTCCGGGATCCGCTGGGACGACGTCCAGTGGGAGCGCGGCTACGACAAGTGGGAGGCGTACGGCCAGGCCAAGACGGCGAACGTGCTGTTCGCCGTGCACCTCGACCGGCTCGGCCGGGACTTCGGCGTACGGGCCTTCGCCCTGCACCCCGGCGGCATCCTGACCCCGCTCCAGCGGCACATCCCCCGCGAGGAGATGATCGAGCGCGGCTGGATCGACGAGCAGGGCACGGTGCTGAACCCGCAGGGGTTCAAGACGCCCGCGCAGGGTGCGGCCACCCAGACCTGGGCGGCCACCTCCCCGCAGCTGGAGGGCATGGGCGGGGTGTACCTGGAGGACTGCGACATCGCCGAGCCCGCCGTTTCGGGCGGGACGACCGGGGTGCAGCCCTGGGCCGTCGACCCGGACCAGGCCGCCCGGCTGTGGAACCTCTCGGCGGAGCTCACGGGCGTGAACGCGTTCGCCTGAGGCGGCGGGCGCCCGGCGGGGGGGGGGTGGGGGCCGGGGGGCCCGCGGACGCGGCCCTCACCAGCGGGGGGGGGTGAGGCGAATTTAGGATAAGTGAA
>NZ_JBEYJU010000154.1:0-4675 GCF_040703965.1 Streptomyces sp. NPDC006655
CCGGCCTCCGGCCTCGGCCCCCGGCCTCCGGCCTCGGCCCCCGGCCTCCGGCCTCCGGCCCCCGGCCTCCGGTGCGCCCCGCACCGACGGTCGTTGCCGGGTGGGTGGCGGTTCTCGGGCTGCTGGTGTTGCGGGTTCGGGGTGGTCGGCTGGTGCGTGTGGGTGACTTCGTGGACGGTCACGGTGTCGTCGCGGCCCGGCAGGGGAGTGGCGGCCGAGGAACCGGGCGTCGCGATGAGTTTCGTGGCGCCGGGCGGTCGTACTGTCGAACTCGTCACCCAGGAGGGCCCCTGATGCGCAGCGTGACCTATTCGATGGGCGTCTCGCTCGACGGCTACATCGTCGGACCGGACGGCGGCTTCGACTGGACGGCGCCCGACCCGGACGTCTTCCGCTACTGGATCGACGAGATCCGGGGGGTCGGCGTCCACCTGATGGGGCGGCGGCTGTACGAGACGATGCTCTACTGGGAGACCGCCGACCAGGATCCGTCGCTCGACGCCCCGATGCTGGAGTGGGCCGCGCTCTGGAAGCCGCTCCCCAAGGTGGTGTTCTCCACCACGCTCTCGACGGTGCAGGGCAACGCCCGGCTGGCCGTCGGCAGCGTGGCGGAGGAGATCGAGCGGTTGCGGGCCGAACCGGGCGAGGGCGAGATCGCGATCGGCGGCGCGACCCTCGCCGTCGAGGCGGCGGGCCTGGGCCTGATCGACGAGTACCGAACCATCGTCCACCCGGTGCTGGTCGGCGGCGGCATCCCGTTCTTCCCCCGGGCCGAGCAGCGCGTGGACCTCGAACTCGTCGAGACCCGCACCTTCGACTCAGGGGCCGTCCACCTCCGCCACCGCGTGCTGAGGTAGCGGCGGCACGGTCCCGCCCTGCTGGGCTGCGTAAAGATCCGCTCATGGTTCTCAGGTGAACAGAGACAGAAGCTGTCATGGCCTGATAAAAAATGCGCACACTTCGGTTAAGAGAGACAGCTCCTGCACGCCTCGTGACGTGGACGCGCCTGTCTGCCGAGTGACGCTTCGACCACCGTCACAGCGCATGGATGTGGCGGTGCGTCAGTTCTAGGAGATGTGTGCATGGCCAAGAAGGTCCACGCCGCGCCGGGACGTCCCGGGCGCGCGGCAGTCAAGACCGGCAGACGGGCCAGGGCGATCGTGGCGGCTTCCACCGCTGCCGTCGCCCTCGTCGCTGTCACCGCGACCGCGAGTGCGGCGGTCGCGCAGGGGGGAACGGCCGGATCGCACGCGCCGAGACGAATAGGGCCCGCCCCGCGTGTTCCGGCGGGCGCGACGGTGACCGGCGCGACCGCGCCGGGAACCACGCTGCATCTCAGCGTGAACCTGGCCCCGCGCGACCCGCAGGCGCTGGCGGACTTCGTCACCGCGGTGTCCACGCCGGGGAACGCCCAGTACCACCACTACCTGGCGAAGGGGCAGTTCGCCTCGGTCTTCGGTCCCACGGGGGCCACCATCGCGGCGGTCTCGGGGGCGCTGAAGGCGGCCGGTCTCTCTCCCGGCAAGGTCAGCCCGGACGGCCTGTCCATCCCGGTCACCGCCACCGCCGCGCAGGCGTCCCACGCCTTCGGCACCGGCTTTCACAACGTCCGGCTCAAGGACGGCACCACCGACTACCTCAACACCTCGGCCCCCTCGCTGCCCGCGAACGTGGCGTCCTCGGTGACCGGGATCGTCGGGCTGAGCAGCGTCAACACCGTCAGCAGCCACCACTCCCCGGTGCGGCGGGCGAGCACGCACGCCTCCGCCGCCGTCTCCGGACGCGGTGCGCGCACGGTGGCCCCCCACACGTACACCCCGGCACTCTGCGCCGACTTCACCGGCCAGGGCTGGACCGACGGCACCGACTACTACAGCCCCGGCAAGCTGGCCGGCGCCTACGGGATGACCGCCTCCGCCACCGCCGGCGCGGGGCAGACCGTGGCCGTGTTCGAGCTGGAGAACGTCGACGCCGGCAGCATCGCCGCGTACCAGTCCTGCGTCGGCACCAGCACCTCGGTGTCCACCGTGTACGTGGACACGACGGCGGGCGCCGGCGCACCGGCCACCGACGGATCGGTCGGCGTGGAGTCGGCGCTCGACATCGAGGACCTGATAGGTCTGGTGCCCGGCGCCGCCGTCATCGACTACCAGGGACCGGACGCCGAGTCCGCGACCGACCAGAACGTGCTCGACGTCTACCAGCGGATGGTCACCGACGACCAGGCGCAGGTCATCTCCACCAGTTGGGGTGAGTGCGAGGCGGTCGAGAGCAGCGCGACCGCGAACGCCGAGAACACCGTCTTCGCGGAGGCCGCCGCGCAGGGCCAGAGTGTCGTCGCCGCCTCGGGCGACGACGGCTCCAGCGACTGCTACCGAGCGACCGGCTCCACCGCCAAGGCCGTCGACGACCCCGCGAGCCAGCCCTACGTCACCGGTGTCGGCGGCACCACGATGACCACCTCGGGTGGCACCACGACCCAGACGACGTGGGGCAACGCGTCCGGCGGCACCGGTGGCGGCGTCTCCTCGCGCTGGGCTCCCGTCACGTACCAGGGCGGTGTCGCCACCACCACCAAGCGTGCCGTTCCGGATGTCTCCGCCCTGGCGGACCCGGCCGACGGGTACCCGATCTACTACCAGGACAACAGCCAGTCCTCCAGCCCTGTCCCCGGCATCATCGGCGGCACCAGCGGTGCGGCTCCGACCTGGGCCGCCGCGATCGTCCAGGCCAACGCCGGCACGGCCTGCCAGGCCAACGGCAAGGTCGGGTTCCTCAACAACGCCCTCTACAAGGCCGCACGGAGCAGCTACCCGACCAACTTCTGGGACGTCACCAGCGGCGACAACTCCGTGTACGCCACCGGCTACACGGCGGCGGCCGGCTATGACGAGGTGACCGGTCTCGGCTCGCCCAAGGAGGCCGGCCTGACCACCGCACTGTGCGCGGCCCAGGGCGCGGCCGCCACAGGAGCCGCCACCTTCCACCCGCTCAGCAGCCCCAAGCGCCTGCTGGACACCCGCAACGGCACCGGCTGGGGCCTCAGTTCCATCCCGACCACCAAGCCCCTGGTCGCGGGCGGCACCGCCCCGGTCAAGGTCGAGGGAGCCGGGGGGATCCCCAGCAGCGGCGTGACCGCTGTCGTGCTCAACCTCACGGTCACCGGCACCACCGGCGCGGGTTCGCTGACCGCCTGGGCCGACGGCACCAGCAAGCCGTCGACCAGCAACCTCGACTGGACCGGCGCGAGCCAGACCATCGCCGCCTCGGCGACCGTCAAGGTGGCGGGCGACGGCGTGGTGGACCTCGCCACGAGCAGCACCACCCACCTGATCGCCGACGTCCAGGGCTACTACACCAGCGGCACCACCGGCTCGACGTACACGGCGCTGAACCCGGCCCGGCTGCTCGACACCCGCTCCAAGGTCGGCATCCCCACCACCGGCAAGATCTCCAACGCGGTGATCAGCCTCAAGGTCCGCGGCCACGGGGGCGTGCCCACCGCCGCCACCTCCGTGGTGCTCAACCTGACGGCCACCCAGACCGTCGGCGGAGGTTACCTGGAGGCCTACCCCGAAGGCGCCACCCGCCCGACCGCGTCCAACGTCAACTGGTCGGCGACCGGGACCACCATCCCCAACCTGGTGCTGGTGCCGATCGGCAGTGACGGCAACGTCAGCATCTACGTCCACGGCACCAGCCACGTGATCGCCGACGTGTCCGGCTACTTCTCCACCAGCGGATCGGCCTTCCACACCGTCACCCCGCTGCGGCTGCTGGACACCCGTCAGACGACGGCGCTGGGCGCCGGCAAGACCCTGGCCCTGCAGATCTCAGGGCGCGACGCCATCCCGTCCACCGGCGTCAAGGCGGTCGTGCTGACCGTCACCGTCACCGGCACCACCGGCGGCGGCTACCTCACCGCCTGGGCCGACGGCGGCAGCCGCCCGACGGCCTCCAACCTGAACTGGGCCCAGGGCAGCACGATCGCCAACCAGGTCATCGTGCCCGTCGGCTCCGACGGCAAGGTGGACTTCTACACGAACAGCACCACCCACGTGCTCGCCGACGTGGCCGGTTACGTCGGCTGACGCAGACCGACGACCCGACCGCGATGCCCCGCCGCCCCTTCGGGCGGCGGGGCATCGCCGCGGGGGCGACTAGACCGAGGTGAGTGTGAAGGTGAACTGGTTGCGGCCGTCTCGCGAGTAGCCCAGGTTCTCCGGGACGTTCGAGGCGTCGGCGACGTCGATCGACTTGGTGCTGGAGTTCCAGACGAAGTAGATGGCGCCCACGGCGACGTAAGCGCCTGAATGCTCGTCTCGGACGTAGATGGCGGTGGTGACCGGCGGGCCGTCTTCGGGCATGACGCCGACGAGACCGTACTCCGGGTCGCCGGAGTGGACGATGGTGTCCCCGACGTCGTAGGAGGCGATCTTCAGGCTGTACCGCCTGGCGGGGCCGCCGGTGAGGTCCTGGAGCCGGACCGCGATGGGTAAGGTCGTGCTCTCGACGACCTTGAACCGGGTCAGTCCGCCGATGTCGGAGATGTCAGGCTGATCGACATCCCATTCCCGGTACTTGCCGGTCTGGTTGGCGTGCTGCCAGGCCAGGACCTTGGCCTTCCGGCCGACCCTGACGGATTTGAACCTGTCGTTGAGTCCGCCGGGATACG
>NZ_JBEYJU010000154.1:4772-12928 GCF_040703965.1 Streptomyces sp. NPDC006655
GTACTTGCCGGTCTGGTTGGCGTGCTGCCAGGCCAGGACCTTGGCCTTCCGGCCGACCCTGACGGATTTGAACCTGTCGTTGAGTCCGCCGGGATAGAGGTTCTCGTCGGATCCGACCACGTATGTGTGGGCGTCGCCGGTGTAGTTGGTTCCGGTGTGGAAGGTGACTTCTTGCTCGCTCATGTGCCCCTCTGCTGGGTCGTACGGCCACGCTTACAGTGGATGACTACCCTCTGCGCACGTTCAGCCACTATGGGTGCGCGTTGTGAAGGGGCAATGCCTCGGACGCGCAACGCGCTGTCATGCGCCCTGGCCGGGTGGCGGCCCCGTGCGGGCATTCACCTGTTCGGCCTACGGGAGTCCCGGTCCCGGATGCGGCGTCCCCCGTTCGGGCGCACGGTGAAGGTGGCCGGTTGCCGCCAGGTACCAGCCGTGATCGCCAGCTTCCCGGGGAGGCGCCGTGATCGTGCTAGCCCTGCTCGGCCCGGTGGTGCCGCTTGTCATGCTGCTCGGGCTGCCCGTGCTGGAAGACCGCCTGTTCCCGCCGTCACCGCCGCTGCCGGAAGCGACGGATCCGGATCAGGTCGACGGCGATTCCGAGCGCACGGTCTCAGGTGCCGCCGGAACGCTGGAACCTCGTGAGACACCGTGATGCCCCTCTTCCGAGCAGGGGCCGCACGGCCCCGGCCCTGTGGGTGCTCAGGCGCCGTTCGCCTGCTGATCCGGGCGAACAGTGCCGAGGTCCACGACTTCGGCAGTGATCTGTGCGAGGGCCTCCTGAAGCCGGCGAACGGCATCCTCCGCTTCCCTGTATTCCTCGGAACTCGGGAGGACGGTGCCGAAGGTGGCGCCACGGTCAGCCGACAGGGCACGCCAGCGCAGAACCGGTTCGAGCGCGTTGAGAGCACCGGAGAGGAACCAAGCCAGGCGGCCATGAGTCCGCGCGAGGGCGATGGCAAGGACGGCGAGCGTTTCCCGCAGGCGTTCGAGCCGCTGGATGCGGGGCAGCGCCTCCTGGGCATCCGGCGAACCGACGGCATCGCGCAGGCCGGATTCGGCCTCGCGGGCGAGTGCGCGCTCGCTCTCCGTCAGTTTCCACAGCTGGTCCTGGATCTGCTGCTCGGCTTCCTCGGCCAGCACTGCGATGATCCTCCGCATGTCCATGCGGATCACTCTAATCGGACGGGCCCGGCCGCCCGACCCGCCCTGACGATGCGGAGCAGCTCAGGCGGCCCCGCCCCAAGGCACCGGGGCGTGGCCCGCTCCGGCCAGGCGCACCAGTTCCGTCCTGCCGGTCACCCCCAGCTTGCGGCCCACCCGCTCCACCATGCCGGTCACGTCCTGCGGAGTCAGCAGCAGCGCCTGGGCGATCTCACGGTCACCGTGACCGGCGCCGACAAGGTCCACCACCCGGTGTTCGGTCACGGACAGGCTCGGAGCCGGCGCCGGCCGTGCTTCCGGGCGCACGCCCAGCTCGGCCAGCGCCCGGCGTGAGCGGTCGGCCAGGAGCACACTGCCGCAGGTCTCGGCGAGGTCCAACGCCTGGGTGAGAGCCCGGCGGCCCTGGTCGGCCTCTCCCTTGCGCGACAGCGCGGCGCCCAGCTCGTATCGGGCCCGGGCCAGTTCCAGGCGGTCCGGTGACCGCTCCAGCACGGCGACGGCCTCGCGCTGGAGGGCCTCCCCCTCGGGGCCGCCCATGACGACGCCCAGGCAACGTGACGCCCGGCCGATCACTCGCGCGGTGCCCCATCGGTGGGCCAGGTCCAGTTCCTCGGTGGCCAGCTGGAGCGCGTCGGTACGCTGTCCGAGCGCCAGGTGCAGCAGCGCCGCCTGTGACCGCCAGGGCGCTCCGGTCAGGTTCGCGACCTGCGTTCGCTTCTCCTGCGCACCGTACTCCAGCAGGACCGTGAGGGCGGCGGCCCGATCGCCCCGCGCGGCGTATGCGCGGCTGCGTGCGAGGAGCAACGGGCCCTGCCACAGCCAGCCGGCCCGATCGGTGTCGGTGTCCGGCGCCAGTACCCGTGCCGCCGCGGCCGGGTCGCACCGCTCGATCAGCGATTCGCCCACCTGGGCCATCAACGCCAGCCGTGCCCGGGGCTCCAGGCCTGCACCGCTCGTGGCGGCGGGATGTCCGAAGTCCGGGGTGAGCGCGAGCTGTCGGCCCCGGCGCGCCTGGACCCTGAGCCGCCAGATCATCGCCGACGACACCATGAGGAAGATGCCCCAGCGCGCACCGATGTCGGCGATCTGGTCGAACCGCGCGGCCGCGTCGTCGAGACGGTCGGTGGTCAGGTAGGCCATTCCGGCCAGGCTCACGAGCATCTGTGACTGGTCCATGGCCGCCAGTCCGCCGCGCAGGGCCCGGTCGAGGAGGCTGTTGGTGACCTCGGCACTGGCGGCCGAGGCGGCCAGCGCGGCCAGGACCGCGCACTCACCAGGAGTGTCACCGGCCAGCTTGTGATCCCGTAGCCGGCTGGCGAGTCGGCGGGCCGCGGGGAGGGTGGACAGCTGGTCATAGCCGATCAGGAGCATCTGGGCCTGTAGAAACCATGACACCTCACGGGTCGCCCCGGTGCCGTCGTCGTTCTGCCGCAGGTCGTCCACCGCGTGGGTGAGCACCTCCACGGCGTCTGCGTGTTCATGCCCGATGAACAGCGCGTTGGCGAGCAGATAGGCCGCATGGGCGCGCGAGAACGGCTCCGCCAGCACGGCCGAAGCCTGCGTCAGATGATGCCGCGCGGCACCGACATCGAACTGCAGCTCGTCCTCGCCCAGCTCCAGCAGCAGCAGACCGCGCTCCTTGCCGGACATCGGCTCCCGCAGCGCCCGACGCAGATAGGCCGCGGTGATCTCCGGGGCACCGCGGCCGCGCGTGGCCCGTGCCGCCTGCCGCAGGGCCTCTACCCGCCAGGCCTCACCGCTCGGTTCGGCCAGCATCAGGTGAGCCGCCACCAGATGGTCGGCCGCCCCCTCGCGCCGCAGCAGTTCGGCCGCCCGCGCGTGTCCGGCGGCCATCTCCACCGGTCCGACGGTCTCGGTGACCGCGGCCCGGACCAGGGGATGCTCGAACCGCGCCTGCTCACCAGGTGCCAGCACACCGATCCGCTGCAACCGACGGCCGTGCTCCCGGGCCGTTGCGTCGCCCAACTCCGCCAGTTCGGCCGCGAGATGCCAGTCGGCCCCGTCCCCGAGCACCGCCAGGGCCTCCGCCAGACGCCGTGTCGGCTCCGGCTGGACCGTCAGCCGCTTGACCACGGTGTCCGCCAGGGTCCGGCCGCGGAACTCCTCGACCAGTTGTGCCTGGTCGGCGACGGGCCTGATCCCGTTGTCGGCCAGGGTCCGCAGCAATTCGCGCAGCAGCAGGGGGTTGCCCCGGGTCGTCTCGGCGCAGGCGGCGGCGAACCGCGGTTCCGCGTCCTCGCCCAGACTCGCCCGGACCAGCCGGGCCACGCTGTCGGCGCCCAACGCGGGCAGCCCGACCGGCAGGCAGTCCGGCTGGACGGCGATCTGCTCCAGGAGCGGTTCGGCCCGGGTGCCGGTGTCCGGCCGTGCCGCCAGCACCAGCAGCAGCGGCAGACCGCGCAGACGCCGCGTCAGGTACTCCAGCCATCGGACGGACGGGCCGTCCGCCCAGTGCACGTCGTCGACCACCAGCGCCAGCGGCCCGTCATCCGTCACCTGCACGATCAGCCAGTACAGGCTGTGCAGCAGGCCCGGCAACGCCTCAGGCGACAGCCGGCCGCCCTCGCCTGCTCCGGGCACCCGCAGGGCGTGCGACGCCAGCTCCGCCGGGCCCGACAACAGCCGTTCCCGCCCGGCACGACCGGCTCGCGCCAGCAGAGGCTCGGCCAGCTGCCTCAGCACCGAGAAGGCGAAGTCCTGCTCCAGCTCCGCCCCGCTGCCCCGCACCACCCTGATACCCCGGGACTGCTCGGCCGCCGACCAGGCATTCAGCAGGGAGGTCTTTCCCATCCCCGCGCCCGCCCGCACCAGCACCACCGCACCTCGGCCGGCCCGTGCCTCGCCGGCCGCACGCTCGAGCACCGCCAGCTGACCGTGGCGATCGAGCAGACCTGATCCCGTCACTCTGTGATCGGCCGCCGGACCGCCCTGCCGTCCCGAACGGCCGGCGGCGAGCAGCGCGGCGGCGTCGGCTTCGGTCAGCTCCAGCGCCGACACCAGCAGCTCCACCGTGCGCCGCTGCGGCCGCTCCCGGCGGCCCCGCTCCAGATCTCTGATCGACCTGGCCGCCAGCCCGGCGCGCTCGGCGAGATCCTCCTGTGTCAGCCCCGCGGCCCTGCGTAAATTCCGCAACATCTCACCGAACGCCACCACACGCCCCCAGGGCAGACCAGAACGCCGACCACCGAGAGAACGTGACGGTGTGCCGTCGCGCCACTAGTGATCATCAGTGTCGGGTCAGGACCTTATCGGGGGGAACACGCGGCCTGCCAGTACGACACTCGGTGTCCGGGCTCCTGGATTCTCGACGAACTCCCCTTTTTTTATTGGCCAGTTACATCCGCTGCGGCCAGGAGGACCTGCCGTCGGCAACGAGGATCTCACCGCGACAGAGCCACACCCGTGTGGGTTGAGTTGTGGACGAGGCGCTGGCCGAGGTGGGTGAGGCTGTGCCGGGCGGTGCCGTGGGGACGCACGGTGGTGATCAGGCCGCTCGCGCGCAGGGCGTTGAGGTGGTGGCTGGCGGTCGCGGTGGAGATGCCGACACGGGTGGCGAGTTCGGTGGTGCTGCGGACGGCGGTGAGGGCGGCGAGGACGGCGGCCCGGGTGCGGCCCAACAGGCGGACCAGGCCGGGATCGGGGTGCAGGCCGTCCTCGGGAAGGCGACCGTACTTGTGGTGCACCGGAAAGAACAGCTCGACGGGAGCCTGTTCGTCGTAGTTGTCGAGGCGGGCTGTGGGGGCACCGAGGAAGAACGCGGGCACGAGCAGCAGGCCCCGGCCGGCCAGGTGGAGGTCCACGTCGTGCGGGATGTGGCAGGGGACGGTCAGAACCGGAAACTCCCAGCTGATCGACGGATGCAGGCCGTTCAGCATGCTTCCGGCCATGGCGGCCGCCCCGCCGGTCACGGCCTGGACGGTGCGTTGCACCTGCCGCCAGGCCGGTGCGATGGCCAGCCGGTGGTAGACATCCAGCAGACGGGCCAGCCGGTTGGTGGCATCCGGTCGGCCGTGGTGGACATCGACGATCCATCGCGGCAGGTCGGGGCGCAGGCTGCGCGCCACGGCCAGATCGGCGGTCGCCGCGGCCAACGGCTTCGCCCGCACTGCTTCCAGCCCGTCTCGCAGGTTCGCGGCGCCCGTGGGGGCGACGAGGAACTCGGGCAGCGTGCCGTGGTCGGGGGTCACCAGGTCGAACACCGCCTGGCCGCCGGGCCCGATGGCTTCGCGGGCCTGGGAGGACCAGCGGACGAACGGTCGGCTTTCGGCCTGTGGCTGTTGCAGGAACTGAAGGCTGAGCACGGTCTCCATCAGCGGCTCGGGATGTGTCAGCCAACGGATCCGCTGCAAGTCGGCCTCGGTGAAGTGAAGACGGAGCATCAGTCCCCCAGCCGGGCGATCGAACCGGGTGCGCCGGGAGTCCGTCCCGAAGTGCTGTTTCTCCCGGTTGTGAGCACGGTCGAAGCCGATGGCGCCCGTTCTTGCCGCTGGGCACGATGAGTCATGTCAGCCCCGCGGGGATGACGCTCGACTCCAGCAGGGGACCGACGCCCCTGGCGGAACACACTGTCGCGGTCTGCCCGTTCACGGGCGTACCAGGGTCGTGACATGTCCATGACCATTCTGAGAAGGAGTTCTTCACATGACGGGAACCAAGCGGATCTCTCTCGGCCGGCGCGGCCTCGGCCTCGCAACGGCCGGCCTCGCGACGGTCCTGCTCACCGGGCTGCCCGTGGCTTCGGCCGCGGCCGCCCCGCACGCCTCCAAGGCTGTGATGATCGAGAGCGGCCCGTTCCACGGCTACGTGCTGTGTGCCAGCCCCAACGACGAATCGGTCTGGCTCAAGACCATCGCCACCGCCGATTCCTACTGCAAGTGGAAGGTGTTCGGTTCCGACTCCGAGTTCACGCTGTACAACGCGGCCAAGGACCAGGTGATGGCCTACACCGGTGGCAACGAGGGCGCTGTGGTGATGGAGGATGCGGGGACCTCGCCCCTGGGCTTCCACGGCGAGGAGTGGTCCTGGGGCGGGCAGGAGGACTGGGGAGCCGCGGCGCTGCAGTCCTTCTATGACAGTGGTCAGAACGTCGACGCCGGGATCGACAGCCCCCGCACCGACCCGGTCCACACCCGCGGCTGGCGCCACGGTCACCAGCGCGAACTGACCTGGAACCCGATCGCCGCCGGCTGAGCTCTGCCCTGACCAGCCCGAGCCGGACGCCACGCCCGGCTCGGGCTGCGGTCCGAGTACAACTCGGGCTGCGGTCCGAGTGCAAGCAGGGGGCCGGTGAGAATGACGAGCGGGTGACACGTCGTGCGTCACCAGGGACCCGTCAGCCCACCGGCCCGGTCGGCATGTCAGCCGGTGGCGCCGTGTGGGCGAGTGCCCCGTCCAAGGGCTGCATGCGCGGGTCGAACGCTGCTTTCATGGGCGGACCCACGGGGCCGTCGTCCAGGACGCACTCCCCGCTGACGGGCTCGGAGAAGGTGCAACCGGACTTCGGATTGCCCCACCGGCCGGTGTAGTTCAGCCAGGACCATTCGCCGGTGAAGCTGCCCACAGGCTGCCACGCGAACACTTTCAGGGCCTGCTGGGTGTCCCACAGCGTGCCGGCGCTCGTGTCGTCGTTGAGGCTGTCGCCGTTGGGCAGACGCTTGTAGGTGTGGCGTCCCGCGTCGGCATACAGGCCATGGGACCCTTGGGCCGCGTAGACCACCGGGTGCTCGCCGGCCAGCGCGACGTCCTTGCCGCCGTAGGGGAATGTCTGCCCACCGTCGTGCTGACTGAGGGAGATCTGCTGAGGCGTCCCGTCGACGAAGCGGAGGGTGACGTTCTCCCAGTCGCCGACGTGGTTGCCGAAGGTGGAGTAGCCCCCGACGCACCCCCAGGGGGAGTACCAGCCGATGCAGACGCGTTTGCCGTTGTTGTAGGGGTAGAACGTCCAGTAGATGACATCGGTGACGTTGGTCGGGAGGCCGTTGTCCGTGCGGTGGACCACCTCGGCGTAGGCCGGCACCGCGCTCCGGTCGGGGCGCTGCCCGGCCAGGAACGCGGGGCCGGTGCAGGAATCGCAGCCCAGCGGCTGGTTGGTCACGAGGAACTGCTGGTTGGGCTTGTCGCCGTCCGGATGGGTCTCCACGTGGGTGTTGTTCAGGAGCGACTCCACGTCGGACGGGAAGTAGGACTCGTCCTGCTGGAGCCAGATCCGTGGAGCGAAGCGGCGCGCCAGGGTGTCATCGGACGCCGACACCGAGGCGGCGGGGGCGGACCGGGTGCCGGCCGCGGCCGATGACGGCGTGGACAGTGGCAGCGCCAGGCAAGCGGCGGCGGAGATCGTAGTGATCAGAGCGGCCCGCCGACAGCGCACGGAGGCCGGCCGAGCTTTCGATAAACCAGTCACGAATATCCCTTTCATGGTGAATGCCGCGGGAAGGTGATGCGCAACGTGTCGGCAGAGCGGGGCACATGGCCGTGCGAACGGGCGCAGCAGGGCGGTGGTCTCCGGCGCACAGGGTGACCGGCTTCAGCGACTGCTGCCCGTACACGCGTGGGTCCGCTCCTTTGCGGTTCGGGAGCCGAGGTCGTTCACGGGCGACACCTTCCTGCACTCGATGGGGAGCGGGTCTGCTTGACCGTGTACAGCAGAACATCGAGGCGGAGAGGGCACCAGGAAGAAGAACGGGACGGACTACCGGAACAAACCAGCGCCGGCGTTGCCTTGGAGCCGTGCACGTCGGCCGGGTGACGGTCGCCGCCGACGGCAGGCCCTCACGGTCGTTCCAGTTCCTCGCCGCTGGTGTCCGCGATGACCGGCCTGGGCTGCGGAGTCAGTCGGCGGTGTCGGTGTGGAAGAGGCGTGTGCAGCGGTTCGGGTCCGCGCGGCTTGCACCCACTGCGTTTCGGGTCCCGTCGCGGGTCTGCTCCACGGGCGTCCGTAGCCCGTCGACAGAGAGGCCCCTGGCCCGCGTTTCCGC